>CAJOOX010000238.1 GCA_905236195.1 uncultured Bacteroidales bacterium | reverse complement strand
GTACGGCATAGTCTGCCGACTCTTCCAATTTGGGAATCCACGTGATTTCCACCTTCTTGCAGTCTCGACCCTGCAACTGGTAGTCTCGCGCCTTGATGTCCTTGAGGGTGGCCTTCACATCTCCACTATGAGCGGCAAGAAGCTCTGTGAGGGCAGTGCGCAAGTCACGTTCTTTCACATCGGGTAGCCGTGTCAGGGCTTCGCTGACATTCACCTTGCCGTATTGTAGCATCCGCACCCGTCCGAATACAGTTTGTTTATGGAGCGGTTTGCGAACCGACAGATGGTCTCCTCCAGTCTGTTCGACTAGCACCTTGCGTCCTTTCTCCCACCGATAGTAACGATTGGTGGACAGGGTGGCGATACGGAGGTTCTGCTTAAAGCTGACAATGATATGGGCGAGCACATCTGCGGCCTCTTGCGTGAAGGTATCCCAAGGCTTTTTGAGCGTCCACTTGTAGTTACCGGCACTGTCAGTGGCTTTCTTTTCGCACAGCAGGCGCTGGAGATCCTGACGTACAGATTTCTCATCGTGGGCGTGAGCGTTATTGAGGTAGTTGACAATGTTGCGTGAGCAGGCTGCTATGACGATGGCATCCATCGCATGGTGGCGGTGGTCGATACGCTTCTTCTGGAAGTTGTAAGATTGGGCCGGCGGCACTGCTGTTTGGAAATGCTGGTTGCCTGTGGCTATCCAACGTCCGTAGTCTGTGGTATCCGTCAGGCGGTTCATACGTTCAAATCGTGGAGCGACTATTGAGTTCCACACATCGTTCAGCCCCCAGTCGGTTTTCAGTCTTGTGGTGATGTTTCCGTTGAGTGAAACGAGGTTGCTCGAGAGGGCGCCCTCGTCATCTTTGTCGCGCACCACCCCGGAGAGAATCTCCATCGCTTTGCGGGCCAGATACTTGGTGTCGTTGAGCTGTCGCTGGGTGAATGACGCAGGTATCTCGTCCATCAGCAGCTGTTTCATCTTTTTGCTATTTCCCTTATAATGAAGCTTGACAAAGTCCTCATACTGTTTCACGTCAAGCACCGGCACCTCGCGGCCCAGACCATGGCAGAAGATGATTTGTCCGTGGCATTGTCTGATGAACTCATAGCCCAGCATCTGGTCCTTGAGTTTATTGACCTCCGACTCGCAGATAACCTTGTTGTTGAAACTGTCATCGAAATAGCGGGAGCGCGGAATCACATGTTCTATCTCATAATCTGCAGTGAACAGACGTGCCAGCGGGATGGGCTGCCCTGTATAGGGCGACTTGTACTTCTGGTCAAGCCACAACTTGTATCGCATCATCTCGGATGAAGAGACGTGACGGGTATTGCCGCCAAGATCTTTCACGATGGATGCAATATCATCGGGCAGAGAGGATGCCTCACCCGACAGGACATTTTCTTCATAAATTTTGAAAATATCCTGCTGTAACGGGGAGTAGGGTTTCACTCCGTCAATCTTGTATTCGGGCTTGGCAAATTCCTGAAGCAGCGTCCTGATTCGGAGGTTCGCACGTTCGTTGTCAAGAATTTTCTGCGTGCTGTAAGCCCGCTGTTCGTTGGTCTGCTTGAGGTCACGCCCCATCTCGACATGAATCTCGTCCGGTCGGCCGTATTCCTTCCAGATGTCATGAACCACACGCAATGTTTCACCCAGCACGCTCTCCACCACGGGGTTGCGGAGTCCCTCTTTGCGCAGCTCATAGCGAGTGAACCACGCCAGATCATCCGGAGTTGAGAAGATTCTCTCGTCCGAGTTGTGAACCTTGCCGTAAACCTGTTCACAGGCCTCGGTCTTGGTCAGTCCATTGTCTCTCATCAGGGGCAGGAGCTTAGCGATGGCTTTGTGGGAATAGGACGCATAGTCGCTCGCAAACTTCGGGAATCGTGCAAAGGTGTCGGCAAAACGGTTCGCCAGATTCCGCACCGACTCCTTGTCGGCTCCGGGAATCCAAGTTTCAGCATTGCGCCGCACCCATGAATAAAGGCCCTTGCGCAACTCATCGTTATTATTGATGGAATAGAGTAAATGCCACAGATGGTCTTCCTGAACGGGAGTCAGGCTGATTTGCGACTGAATCTTGTCAAGACGTTTTCGCACCTCATGACGGAAGGGATTTAGGGGATAGGTCTTGTCTTCCACATAGTTCCAGCGGTATTCTTTCTCTGAAAGAGGCTTCTTGTTGATGCGGAACAGTGCCAGCATCTGCTTCTGGGTTATTTCCTTCTTGGAGGAAAGTGTCGCACAAAGTTCTCGTTTGGCTTCAAGAGACGGAATAAACAGATCGGTTACATTCTGATCAAATACAGTCTTGCCATTAGCCTCTCCTTCACGTTTCAGGATTTTGAGGTCATGAATAAACTGCCAGGTTCGGAATTCCTGAAACAGAGGGTGTGACTTTGACATACACTTGACCGGCGACAGGATCACCTCACCAGTCTCTTTCTCCACATGGCTTCTGTGTTCATAAGGGCAGTCGTTTATTAGGCTTTTTTTGCTTTTCAGGGGTCTGTGATAGAAAAGAATGTCATTGTCAAACAGATATGTGAAATCGCATTTGGGCATGCTGTTCACATGTTCCTCGTTGTTCGGATAGAGTTCATGAGTGCAGGCGTCATAGAGGGTTTTGTCCGTCAGTTCGGGAATGAACTTTTTCTGACATTCCAGAATCTGCCGGAGTTCCCGACGATAATACTTGCGTTCAATGACTCTCACCAGTTTCCCCTTAATCTTGACATCGGGATTACTGAGCAGATGATGGTAAATGAATGACCCCACAGTTTCCTTACTTTGTTCGATTTCGTGTTCTGTGCGGGTCTTCATCAGGTTCCAGTCATCGTCTTTCGGAAGACGGAACGATATCATCGGTTCTCCCTCTTTATTGTATTTTGTCTGTCCGTCGGGAGTGAGCGTAGTCGTAACTATGGATTCGACTTTATCTCCTATGTTATAAGGTGACGAAGGTGAGGAAACTTTGCGGTAAGTACCATCCTCGAATGTTACCTTGTACCATGTCTGTCCCGGCCGTTTTTTATTGGCATCTTCTGCTTCAACACCCGCTACAGTCAGCACCTTGTATTCCTCGCGTTTATTATCGGCCTTGCCGTCATCCTCCTCACGCTCATAATATCCGCGTTTGGTATTGAAGTTCAGCAGAATCCATGCCAGTTCTTCTTTGGTGATTGCACGGCTCAGTGCTTTATCTCGAAGATAGTAGATTGTCCAGTCATGGGGAACCCGTTTTCCGTCGGCAACGAGCGAAGGCTGAGATTCGGTAAAATCGCGTAGCATCTCCTGAAAGGAATCCTCAAAGATGAACCGGTTATTCCCGGCAGAATCCTTTTGATAGGGTAGCAGGGGTTCTTTGCCATCCTTGAACTGGCCGGGATGACGTTCGAAGTCTATTTGCGATTCAAACTCAGCGGGTAGAAAACCTAATGTGTGCAGAACTCTCAAAAGACGCTCTCTTCTCAATGTGGAGCGTTCGTAGAGACGGCGTGTGCCCCTATATCCTGTACGTACTGAAGCCTTCGACTGGAGGTTCCCGCTCTCGAAGGCGGCCATTTCCGCACCATCCATGGGGATAATACGGGAACCGGCACCCAGAATACGATGCCCTTCCCCGTCGATGACAGCCCAACCGATACTGTTGGGCCCTAAATCTAAACCTAATACTTTTTTCATTGTCAAACGGTTTATAGTAATCAAATATTGATGCAAAAATACTCAAAATATTGGAATTTTAGGCAGGTTTTCTATAAAAATGACATCAAAAAGCTCTTTTTTCCTCATTTATATTTGTTTTTTCGCGAATATCCTTTATATTTGCACTGATTTTTCAGCTAATCACAATAAGGATTATTCCGTTGTGTTTACATTCAAGTGGCCATGTCTTCAGTGGAGATGTGGTCACTTCTTTTCAATCAGAATTAATCCCAT
>CAJOOX010000237.1 GCA_905236195.1 uncultured Bacteroidales bacterium | reverse complement strand
GCAACATCATGATGCAGTTCAAGGCCCTCGGTCTGGTCAAGGACATCACCGAAATGCGCGCCCTCATCGCCAAGGCCGTGCCCCTCGGCCACTACGAACCCCAGGACGGTGAGGCCTGGAACAAGGCCTATGTGCGCTATGTGGCATGCTGCGAACAATAAGCAAACAACAAATCAACTTTAACACATAATCAGAAAAAAAGAAATGGCTAAGTCCAGTAGTCTGAAGAGCACCATCGCCGTGTCTCTCAACAATTATCTTGATGCCGGAGCCATCGTGGCCGGCGCCAGCGGTCTGACCCTCTGGCAGAATTATCTGAACCTGTCGGAGGTGAACCTCGGCTGGCTCAACTTCATCAGCGCCAACTGTCTGGGTGCCGCCATCGGTGCCATCATCGGCGGGTTCCTGGCCGACAAGTACGGCCGCAAGTTCATCTTCACCTACAACCTGCTGGTCTATATGACGGGCGTGCTGCTGGTGATGCTGAGTGTCAACTTCCCGATGCTCCTGGCGGGATTTCTCATCACGGGCATTTCCGTGGGCGTAGGTGTTCCGGCCTCGTGGACCTATATCTCGGAGAGTTCGGAAATCAACAACCGCGGCCGCAACATCTGTATTTCGCAGATGTCGTGGGGCATCGGTCCCATGTTCATCCTCTTCTTCGGTATGCTACTGGCACCCGGCGGACTGCTCTATGCACCCGTTGAATCGCTGGCCCATGCCTTCATGGGAGCCGACGCCGGCGAAGCCGCCATTCAGGTATTCTCGTCACGCATGGTGTTCCTCACCCTCTTCATCGTAGCCTTTGTGGCCTGGACCCTCCAGCGCCAGCTTGAGGAGAGTTCCGAGTTCACCGCCCAGAAAGCCAGCGGCGAGAACAACGGCATTCTCGACAACATTCAGAAACTCTTCACCAACCGCATCGCCGTGCGTACCGTCATCTTCCTGGCCACCATCTACCTGACGTGGAACCTTGTGGCCTCCGTGATGGGCTTCTTCATGCCACATATCTATGAGACTGCGGGCGGCCTGAGCAATGAGACAGCCAATATGCTGAGCTGTGTGAGCTGGGTATTCGTGGTAGCCACCACCTTTATCATCTCCTTCTTCATCGACAAGATGTCGCACAAGTTCTTCTACATCTTCGGCCTCGTTGCAGCCCTTACCGCATGGATTCTCATCATCGGCGGCGGCGTTTCGACCATCGGCGGCATCTGGCTCTTCACGATCCTGTGGGGTGTCAACAACGGCAGTTCTGTACAGGTGTTCTATGCCCTTTGGGGCTCGGAGCTCTTCCCCGCCAAGTTCCGTGCGGGCGCTCAGGGCCTGATGTTCTTCATCGTGCGCGGTCTCTCGGCTGTGTGGGGTCTCATCTTCACCTTCATCTACGGCGAGAATGGCGAGGGCTTCACCCTTGCAGCCTACTGCATGGTTGCCCTGCTGGCCATTTCGCTGGTTGTGGGTCTGATCGGCATGCCCAACACACGCGGAAAGTCGCTCGACCAGATTACCCGCGAACGCTATGGTGACAAATATTAAACCGAAATCCGACGTTTTCTAAACAAATAAAATATTCAAAGAACTATGAAAAGTATTCTCGACGGACGACCGGGCCTGAAGGCTGTGGTCGATCAGATTGCCGAAGTGACAGGCTATCTTTGGCAGAAAGGCTGGGCCGAACGCAACGGCGGCAATATCACGGTAAACATCACAGAGTTTGTGGATGACGAAATCAAGGCCATGCCCGCCATTGCTCCCGTGAAGCAGATTGGCAAGAAACTGCCCTTCTTGAAGGGTAAGTATTTCTATGCCAAAGGCACGGGCAAACGCATGCGTGACCTCGCCCGCTGGCCCATGCAGAACGGTTCTATCATCCGAATCTGCGACGACTGCGAAAGCTATGAAATCATTGCCGACGAACCGGTAATGCCCACATCGGAACTTCCCTCCCATCTGGCATTGCAGAACTACCTGCTCGAAACGGGCAGCTGCTACAAAGCCACGCTCCACACCCATCCCATCGAACTCGTAGCCATGAGCCACATCGAACGCTTCCTCCGTCCCGGTGAAATGACACGTGTGCTCTGGAGCATGATTCCCGAAACCCTTGCATTCGCACCCCTCGGCATCGGAATCGTTCCCTACGCCCTGCCCGGCAGCATCGAACTGGCCGACGCAACCCTTGAGGCTATCAAGGAACACGACGTCGTGCTCTGGGAGAAGCACGGAACGGTGGCTGTAGGTACAGATATCATGGATGCCTTCGACCAGACCGATGTGCTCTGCAAGGCTGCCAACATCTACATGTGTACCCGCAATATGGGCAGCGAACCCGACGGAATGACCGATGCGGCCATGAAGGAGGTACAGGATGTATTCAATCTTCCCAAGAAACGTCCTTGCTGATACATTATTTAAATAATAATAGGGTTGCTGCTTCGGGCAGCGACCCTATTCAACCCTTCCGATGCCAGCCCCATCCCCTGTGCATAGAGGCTCGTGATGAGGTGTGGCGGACGATTCACAGTCATCCCCTTTGGGAAGAAACTTTTTCGAAGGGCAAGATGATAGGTATTCTGCTCGTTGCAGATGCCGACCGGCGCACAGGCTATCTGGCTGCCTGTTCGGGTATGATGCTGCAGGATGCGGAGGCACAGGCGTATTTTGTGCCGCCTGTCTACGACCTCAACAACCCGGACGATTTCTATCGCTGTGAAGAGGCCCGCATCACGGCCCTCAATCGCAGAATACGTTCTTTAGAGACAAACCTTCCGGAAAACCGGCAGACAACGGAGGAAATCGCAGCGCTCAAGGAAGAGCGCCGTACTCGATCGCTCGCCCTCCAGCAGGAGATATTCCGTCACTTCCGCATGCTCAATGTCATGGGACTGAGCAGGGACCTGACTGAAATATTCCAAAGCCTGCGCCAGGGACTTCCGCCCGGAGGTAGCGGCGAATGTGCAGCTCCCCGGCTCCTGCAATATGCTTTCAGCCATCGGCTGCGTCCCCTCCACATTGCCGAATTCTGGTACGGAACAGCCTCAGCAGGCGAACCGCATGCCCACGGCGCATCCTATCCCGCCTGTATGGAGAAATGCGGTCCCGTCCTCAGTTATATGCTCGACAATGCCTACCGCATTCCGGAGCCCCCGCAGAACAGGGAGGACGACCCCCGCGCGGTCTGGGAAAACGACGACCTCGTAGTGGTTGCCAAACCCGCCGGTATGCTCTCCGTTCCCGGCCGGGACCCTTCCGTTGCCAACGTGGAGCAATGGCTGCTGGAGAAATACCCGCATTGCGGAAGCCCGATGCTGGTCCATCGGCTCGACATGGCGACATCGGGACTGCTGGTAGCCGCCAAAGACGCAACGACACACAAGCGGCTTCAGGCGCTCTGGCTGACCCGCAAGGTGCACAAAACCTATCGGGCATGGGTCGCCGGAAGCGTGCCTTCATCCCGGGGAATCCTCTCGCTCCCCATCTGTCCCAATCCCGAGGACAGACCCCGGCAGGCAATTGACTGGCAATGGGGCAAGACAGCCGTCACAAGCTATCGGGTGATACGTTCCTCAGGAAATACCACCCTGCTCGAACTCTCGCCCCTGACAGGCAGAACCCACCAGCTGCGGCTCCATCTCAGCGACCCGCGAGGGCTCGGGCATCCCATTCTGGGTGACGCCCTTTACGG
>CAJOOX010000236.1 GCA_905236195.1 uncultured Bacteroidales bacterium | reverse complement strand
CCCGCCGCGAACTTTGGATTGTGGCCGTCACATTCATCATCACAATCACACTCTGGTGCATTCCCGCGAGTGCAGGACTCGGCCTCAACAGTTACATCATCTCCCTGATTCCTTTTGCCGTGTTTGCGGTGGCCGGTATCGTCAAGAAACGCGACCTCGAAGAAATCAACTGGTCCGTCCTTTGGATGGTAGCCGGTGGTTTTGCACTCGGCCTTGCCCTCAACAGCACGGGGCTTGCCTCTGTGTTGGTCGAAGCCATTCCCTTCTCAGTGTGGTCTCCAGTTGTCGTCATGATTATCTCGGGCCTTGTATGCTACGGCTTCTCCAACTTCATCTCCCACTCTGCAGCCGCATCTCTCCTCACCCCCGTTCTCGGTGTCGTGGCCGGTGCGATGCAGTCGGCTGGCACTCTGGCCGATGCCGGTGTGATTACAATGCTGGTCGGAATTGCCATTGCCGCATCCGTCTCCATGATTCTTCCCATCTCGACGCCTCCCAATGCCATTGCCGCATCCACGGGATTCATCCAGCAGAAAGATATGATGAAAGTGGGTATCATTATCGGTATTGCCGGCCTAGTGATTGGCTATCTCTGGCTTTTCCTTGTCTTCTAAAGCATCTGAGAGCTGCTTTCTGCAATCCCCCCGATGGTTCAGTATCATCAGGGGGATTGCTGTTTTTTTTATTAAATGGTGTAGTCTGACATAGGCCGGAATCCCTAAAAAAAATTAAATTTCATCATTTTTAGGTATTGTGTAAATAAGGATAATCGGTTACCTTTGCACCCGAAATTTATAATTTTTACTAGGTTTCAATGATAAAAGAGATTTCAAACAAACTGATAATGCTTGCCTTGGCCGGTGTTTTTGCACTCACGGCAGAGGCGCAGGAAGTCGCTGCAGACAGCGTAATGCAGCATGCCAAAGGCAACCGTCTGAGCATCGGCGGTTATGGCGAAGTGAACTACAGCCGCAATTTCTACAGCGACCACGTGAGCCGCTATTCCCAGCCCGAAGACCATAAGAACGACCCGAGTCACGGCCGGTTCGACATTCCCCACGCTGTTATCTATCTCAGCTACGACTTCGGCAAAGGCTGGTCGTTCGGCACCGAAATTGAGTTCGAACACGGCGGCAACGGTCTTGCTTATGAGAAAGAAGACGAGGAAGGAGGCGAATGGGAACAGGAAGTGGAAAAGGGCGGAGAAGTGGAACTCGAGCAGTTCTGGATTCAGAAGACATTCTCCAAGGCGGCCAATATCCGTGCCGGCCACATTGTGGTGCCCGTGGGCCTGAACAATGCCTATCATGAGCCCCTCAATTTCTTCACGGTCTATCGTCCCGAGGGCGAAGACATCATCATGCCCTCCACCTGGCATCAGACCGGTTTCTCGTTCTTCGGCCGTTATGGCAAATTCCGTTATGAGGCCCAGTTCCTTGCCGGCTTGAATGCCGATCAGTTCACAAACACCGGATGGATTCACAAAGGTCCCAAATCACCCCTTGAGTTTGACATCGCCAACAAGTACGGCGGTGCCCTCCGTCTGGACTGGTATCCCGTGCAGGGACTGCGATTCGGTTTGAGCGGCTACTACGGACAGTCTATCGGCAATACCTACCCGGCTGAGAAGGATGGTGCCAGCGCCACTTATAAAGGGCATGTGGCCATCGGAAGTTTCGACCTCACCTACAAGGGACACAATTGGATTGTGCGCGGTCAGGCCGACTACGGATACCTCAGCGATGCCGAACAGCTCAAGTATATGTACAACCGCAAGAACTCCAAGTCGCCCTACAAGCACTCCGCATTCGTGAGTGGCAACGCCTATGCCGTCGGTATCGAGGCCGGCTACGACATCTTCTCCCAGATTCAGCACATGCGTGCCAACAACCAGAAACTCTACTTCTTCGGCCGTTTCGAAGCCTACGACCCCTACGCTTCCGACACCAGAAACACCAGCTATGGCTACACCGCCGTGAAGCGTATCGCCACAGGCTTCAACTACAAGCCTGTCAAGGAGATTGTCATCAAGGCCGAGTACAGCCACCGATTCCTCAAGTCGCAGTACAACGACGAGCCTTCCGTGAGCATCGGTGTCGCCTATGAGGGCTGGTTCCTTTAAATATAGAAGTTTAGAAGAAATACATCGTACTAATAACAAAAAACAAAACAAACAGAAAATGAAAAAGTATTTTATCCTGCCCTTGGCTTTATTGCTGGGCATGACGGCATTCACCGCTTGTAGCGACAACGACAACGACAACGAAGGTGATTCTGAGAATTTCGACATTGTCCGGACAAATCCCGTGGTTGACGAGGAAACCTATCCTTCCAACACGACAGAGTCGGCCTATAGCCAGAAGTCCTTTGGCAACGATGCCATGGACGCATGCGATGACCTTGCCATTCAGCTTGTAGCCGCAAACGCGGTCATCGGCAGCGCCCTCCTCACCGACAACCAGGAGGCCTATCTCTACAAGGTGCTCGAGAACATCGTTGACAACGTGATTGTACCCACCTACACCCAGCTGGCCGATGACACCGAAGACCTCGAGAAGACCCTCAACGGACTCACTGTCAGCACCATCACCCAGGCCCAGATCAACCAGGCCTGCGAGGATTTCAAGAGCGCCCGCAAGAACTGGGAACGTTCCGAGGCCTTCCTCGGAGGTGCAGCTGCCGATTTCGACATCGACCCTACCATCGACTCCTGGCCTCTCAACCGTTCGCTGTTGCTCGACTATTTCCACAACGGCATGAACGACGAGATGCTTGAGGACGCTACCATCCTCGGCTTCCATGCCCTCGAGTTCATCCTGTTCCGCAACGGCCAGCCCCGCAAGGTGGCCGAGTTCAAGGCCAACGACACCTACACAGGGTTCTCCGACGTCACGGGCGAGCAGGAGCTCAAATATGCCCAGACCATCTGCACCCTGCTCAAGGAGCGCACTTTCCAGCTCCAAGTGGCTTGGGAAGGCGAGAAGAATGCCAGCCGTACGAGCATCGTCAAGGCCGCCGGTCTGGAATACACCACCGAGAAGGGTCTTTCCTTCGGCGACAACATGAAGCAGGCAGGCAAATCCTCCATGAGCACTTTCGCAAGTCTCACTGATGCCATCTCCCAGGTGCTTGCCGACGACGAGGGCAGCTGCTTCGGTATCTGCAATGAGGTTGGTACGGCCAAGATTGCCAACCCCTTCGCCAATGCCGACATCGCCTATGTGGAGTCGCCCTACAGCTACAACTCCATCACTGACTTCCGCGACAATATCCGCTCCATCCGCAACATCTGGCTCGGCTCTACTGACCGCACGGCCAACGACTACAGTTTCCACACGTTCTTTGCAAGCGTGAAGGCTGCCCAGGTCAATACTGCCGTGGAGGGCGCATATCTCAACGCCATCGAGAGCATCTCCAACATGCCCGCTCCATTCGTCAAGTACTGCAGCATCGTTTGGGGTAAGAACTTCGACGATCCCGAGAACTGGGATTCTATCACTGAGGAAGAATAATCCCCTTGCGGAAATCTCCTGCCAACAAGCGCCTCGCTCCCACAAAAGAGCGGGACGCTTTCACCCGTTAAAAATGGAAATATCTGTTTTTCACTAAATAAACAACTATTATGGATATCAAAAAACTCTCAAAACTGACAGTGGCGGGCCTCCTGACCCTTCCGTTGATTGCAGCCTGTTCCGACAGCGACAATGACAACGGTCTGGGCGGACTGACACCCAAGGACGAAGTCTTCGGCAAGGCCACCGGTAACTTCACGGCCGAGGAATGGTATCCCGGCGGACAGTTGGGAACAACCGAAAAAGCGAGTT
>CAJOOX010000235.1 GCA_905236195.1 uncultured Bacteroidales bacterium | reverse complement strand
TCAATCCTCCGTCAATCCCCCGTCTAATACGCCCGCGCGTACCTCTTTTACTACTAACGTAGATATTATAGATATAGATATAGATAATTCTCACACAAAAAAAGAAAAAGAAAAAATTCAGAATTTGTGTACCCTTCACAATAACTTTTTGCAAAAAGTCATTTTTTTACCACCTTTTGAATTATTTTTCCACCTATTCCTTTCGTAATTTAACAAAAAGCATTATCTTTGCTCAGGCAAATACTATTATAAACCGATAAAATAAATCAAAAAATCTATGGGATGGAACAAAATTATCATCGATGTCGATTATCAGCCGTGTGACCCCGGTATCACAAATACATTTAGCGAGCGTACAGAGGTGAATCGCTCCGATTTGAAGCCCGGTCTCTCCATTGCTTACAAGGACCCCTCGGGCCTCTTTCCCTCCATCCTCGTCAAAGAGATAGATGACCAGGGCATCACCCTCCAGGCGGGTAAAAGAGAATATCGCTTCGAGGACGTGAACGGCCGGCGCACAGCCAAAATGGGCAAGACCGGTCGCGACTATACGTATTTCTGGCTGTGGGCGGCGCTGGTGTCGGACGAGAACTTCGATTTGTAAGAAAAAACGAGCAAAAATTGACAAGAATGCTGCAGATTTGCTTAAAAAATGCGAATCTTCTCATTTTTTTTAGGTCAGATTTGGTGTATTCAATAAAAATACGTATATTTGCCGCGCAAATCAATGCAACACAATTGTAATAATGAGAAACATAGTATATACCCTCCAATCCGGTAAACTGCTGGCGTTGCTGTCGGCAGTGCTGATGTTTTTCGGCACAGTCAGGGCTCAGGAGACGCGTCAGAGCCGTGAGGACTTTGAGGCGGAAGCCGACTCGATGCGTTCGGAATTCAATGCCTACCGCGACTCGGTGGTCCGAGATTACGAAGCCTACGAGGCCGAGCTGAAACAGGAGTTCGATAGCTATGTGGGCAGCATCGCGATGGTATGGGGCGCCGACTCGGCCCTCACCGACAGTCCGACGCGCTGGGTGGAGTACAGCGATGACTACAACAGCCGTTCGGTGGTGGATTTCGACAAGGGCACCGTAGCCATCGAGGTGGCTGTGGACGAAAACGAAGACCTTGCAACGGTGACGCGCAAGCTGGACGAGGCGGTGGAGCGTATGATGACCAGTCGCGGCACCACTTGCCCGTGGACATCGAAGGTCGAGAAATCGTCACCCATCACCCTCCGTCCCGTGATGGACGGTCTGCTGGATTTCAGTGCCTATCAGCTCAACGTCGATACAACAGGACTGAGCGCTGTGACTTATCCCAAGAGCGGACGACCCGCTCCGCCGGCACCTGTACGCAAGGGTAAGGATCTCGCCACTTCGCAGAAACCCGCCCAGGCTCCGTCCACCGGAGGCAACCGCAGGCTTAACGAAGAACGTGAGGCCGCACGTCAGGCTGCCGCCGAACAGCGTGCCGCCAGCCATCAGCACCAACCTGCAGAGAAGACGCGCGAAGTGGCCCGCGAGATAGTGAAGCAGAGCCAGCCCAAAGTGAGCAAGGTGCGCGGCAAGGACGGACGCGAACGCAAAGTTGTGAAAGTAGAGATGAAGATGGTCACCGATAACCTCTCGAAGGCTGCCGCCATGTATCGTGATATCGTGTCGAAATACAGCCGGATGTACGAAATCGAAGAACCCCTTATCTTTGCCGTCATCGAACAGGAATCGCGTTTCAACCCGGAGGCCACCAGCCATATTCCTGCCTACGGACTGATGCAGCTTGTCCCCCGTTCGGGCGGCGCCGATGCCTACAGGTTTGTGTACGGAAAGGAGGAAATCCCAACGCGCGCTTTCCTGTTCAATCCCGACAACAATATCCGGCTGGGAACGGCCTATCTGCGCGTTCTGTTCAATCAGTTCGGACGGGTGGACAATGCCGACTGCCGCAGGCTCTGCGTCATTGCAAGTTACAATACGGGAGCAGGCAACGTGAGCCGTGCCTTCATCGGGTCGGCCAAGTTGACGAAGGCTTTTCCCAGCATCAACGCGCTCAACTACGACGCACTTTATAAACATCTCACCACCCGTCTCTCGACCGACGAGGCCCGCAACTATGTGTCGGGCGTCAGCCGCCGACGGGAAAAATATCTGAAATAGAGAAATAGTCCAATCGTCCAATAGTCAAAATCGTCAAGTATAATCATGTATTGTCCAGAATGCGGAACCCGGATTGACGACGATGCCGTCTTCTGTCCGGAATGCGGAACAAGGGTAGCCGACGAAACGGCCCCTGAAGCAGGTGTTGCAGAAAGCCCTGCGGCTGCTGCAGCACCCTCGGTCTATGCGTTGCTGCTGACCCACGTGGCTGCCCTTGCCGACAAATTGGGGGCTACCACTTCGGCTGTGCGTGTCTCCCTCGATGCCTTTGTCGCGGGACGCAGGGCACAAGGCATTGCCTATACGCTTGTCGATGCCGACAGCTACGATACAGGATTCGGTACACGTTCGTTGCGTCGCGGCGCCTCGTGGATTGAGTGGGCCGACCTGTTGCGTGATATCCACCGCGCTTCCGAGACGGGCCGTATGCCCCGCGCGGACTATCTCTTCATCGTGGGCGGCGACGACATCGTGCCCATGCCTGTCATCCGGCATTATCTGGCAGACGATGAGGATACAACCGATACGACAATCGATACCGATGTGCCCTATTCCTATCCCTACGGCGGTCAGACCACCCAGCGAGCCATCACGACGGGCGAGATCTATGACTACGAGCCACAGTATATGGTGGGACGTCTGCCGCTGCCCAAAGATGCACGCCTGTCCTATCTGACAGGTTATCTGGAGCGCGCTATTGCCCTGCCTTATGTGAAAGTGCGTCACGCCTACTCGCAGTGCGACCCGCATTGGCGGAAGGTGACCCATACGAACGTAAAGTTGCTGCGCGAGAACGGAATGCTCCGTATGAATGCTCCCGAAGCCACCGACGAAACGTGCTACTCGGGCATCTATCTCACACCCGAAGTAGAGGCCTCAACAGTGGACCGTTATCTGACGCCCGAGACGCAGCTGGCCTTCTTCAATCTGCACGGATCGGCAGCGCCCGGTACCCCGGGCTTCATGGGACAGTCGGTGGAAAACCCGAGCGACTGGCGGACTGCCATCCTCCCAGCCCACCTGCAACAGCTGACCCGCCCCAATATCATCGTGACGGAAGCCTGCTACGGTGCCCGCTTCAAGGGATTCGACACCCGGCACAGCATGGTGCAGGCCGCCTTGGGCGGACAGACCCTCCTCTATATGGGTTCCTCACGGATCGCCTATGGTTCGGTAGATTCGTCGTTCAACCAAGACGAAACAGCCAAAGGCTCGCTGGCCGATGTGCTGACTTCGGAATTTGTGTCGGCTCTGATGGAGGGATTCACAGCAGGCGACGCCCTGGGCAAAGCCCGCATCACGCTGCTCGACAACTACGAGACGGGCCCCTATGAAGCCGTCACGCTGGCCGAATTCAACCTCTACGGCGACCCTACGCTGCAGATGGCCATTGCCGCAAGGGGAAAGGCCGCCTCCGCCGCCGACCCCATGCCGCAACCCAAACGGCGAACGGCTCCAAAACGCATTATCGTCACAAAAGCCGCCAGTCCGCTCGCTGCCGAGAAACTGCGTACCGACGGACTCAACGACTCGGTGCTGCAGGCCGTCAGAAGTGCGGTCGACAACCAGCTCCGCCAGATTCAAGAATCTGTGGCCGCCGAACTTTATGAGTACTGGGGCATCCGTCCGCGATACCTCATCGGTGCTTCCCGCCTGCAATATACCTCGGGCCGCAAGATGATCGCACTCCAATACGAAGTGGATGAAGAACTGGCTCGCACGAGAGCCGTCGCCAACGGTATGCTGACCCGCGTCAGCGTAATCGCATCGCCTCAGGGCGCGGGCCGCAGCATTCAGGCCGTCTATACAACCCGCTAGTAATGTAAACTAAAAAATCATAACTTATGAACAATTGTCCGAAATGTAATGCTCCACTGAAACCCGGAGCCAAGTTTTGCACCAAGTGCGGAACACGCATTGAATTCACGAGTGCCGCACCCGAGGCGCCCAAGACGCCCGCACCCGAAGCTGAAAGCCCGAAGGGGCGTCCGCAGAACCTGCCGGCAGATATCCAGACTGCCACACAGCGTATCTACTGGAACATCCTGCAGGGACAGGTGGCTCGCGTGATTACCGAAAACGAACTCGAGAGTTACGGTTCCGTTCGCGGCATCATTGTGCCCGAGGGAACGACAGCTTATATCCGCGCAGGCGGAGCCACAATCGCCACCATCAGCGGAGGTACTTATGATTTCGAAGATCGCAAACCGGCCATCTCAGGCGCAGCCGAGAACGTGATGGGCAGTCTGCGTCGAGGCTGGCAAACCCTCGTGGGACTGTTCCGCAGCCGCCGCAAGGAGGCCGAGAACAGCAAGGAGGCCGAGGCCGCAGCCCAGCAGGCCGCCCTCGCCGAACAGCAGCGCAACATCTTCGCCCAGGCCAAAGCCGGGGCCGCCTTCTCGATAGTCATTCTCCTGAACCGTGCCTTCCCCCTCCTGATAGGCGCCAAACGCAGCTCGCTCGACGACTATGCCAACTTCCAGCCGATGACGGTTCGTACCAAATATGTGGAGGCTCAGGTGGGACTGAATGCCTATTTCCGCATTTCCGACCACGAAGCCTTTATCCGGCATTTCCTCACGGGCCGCAAGGAACTCAATACGGCCGGACTGGTGGATGAAATCAGTGAATCCGTTCAGGGTGTCATCCGTGAGGTGCTCGCCGACTACGAACTGACCGACAACCGGGTGGCTCAGCCGCAGCTCGACCTCGTGAAGGCTAAATTGGCTAATCTCTTCCCAGGTCTCACCATTGCACGCATCGTCGAACTCTCGGCCAGCAGCCAGGATATCGAGCGTTTTGTGGAACTGAGCCGCGAACTCTACCTCAGCGAGAAGGAGCTGGACTACCTGCGCCGTACCAATGACTTCAAGAACCGTCTGGCTGCCGTACAGAACGAACAGACTGTCAACGAGGCACGCACCGAACAGGAACTGCGTCAGCAGCTCTATGCCGTCAACCGCGACAAACTGCTCAGCGACGACGAGATGGAGAAATTCTATATCCTGCTCCAGAAGGAGAAGGAACTGCGTCAGGCCCGTACCGAAGAAGAACGTGACGCAGCCCTCGCCGAAATCGAGAAGACACGTCTCGTGCGCGAGACCGACCTCGTCGACCTGAGGGCTGCCGCCGAACAGCACAAACTGCAGGCAGGTATGTCGCTGCGTATGATGCAGCTCAAAGACCAGATCGACTTCGAACGCGTACGTCTGCAGGGCGAGAACGAACAGATTATCGAGAAGGCCCGTACGGAAATCATGGTGGAGCAGATGCGGCGTGATCAGGACTTTGAGGAACGACGCCGTCAGGCCGACCTCGATTTCGAACAGCAGAAACGTCAGCTGGAACTCGAGGCTGAGGCCAACCGTCAGCAGATGGACGACATGCAGCGAATGGTGGAACTTAAGGAAAAGATGAACCAGAGCGCCCGCCAGCATGAACTCGAAAAGGAACGTATGGAACTGGAGGCCCGTCAGCGTCTGGTGGAGACCCAGCGCGACCTCACGCCCGAGCAGTTACTCGCGATGCAGGGAGGCGAGGCCTCAGTGGAATTTGCACGCGCCCTCGGTGCACGCAACAGCGTGGAGGCCGAACGCGAGGCCAATGCCCGCTACGAGGCAGAGCGTCAGCGCAACCAGGAACGTATGTACGACTTGATGAACCGTATGGTCGATGCCCAGGCTGCCAATGCTGCTACGGCTTCGGCAGCCACACTTCGCGAACAGGCCCGCGCCGACCAGGCTTACGACCGCTCGCTCAACTACACCACACGGCCCGCAGCTACTGCCCGTCCGGCCGCTCCCGCACCCCAGCCCGAAGCGCCCGCCCAGAAGACAGCCTCTGCGGTGTGCCCCACCTGCGGCGCACATGTGTCACCCGATGCCGTCTATTGTGACGACTGCGGTGAGAAACTGAAATAATATAGCGAGCTAGTAAATGAACGACTGAAGATATGCAGACATTCGAAGGTATCATCAGGGTGCGTCAGGTCAACCCAGGCTCCAAGTCGGAGGGTACGGCTGCCTGGCTCGAAACCGAAGCCGGAGGCGAACCCCAAATGCTGCGCCTCTATCGCAGCGATATGCCCGATGTGGGAGATCCCTTCTTCGCAGATATGGACGGCAAACGTGTCGTCATCAGCGGAGATGCAGAGGCTGCCGACTACCTCTGCGTGGCCGAAATGACCGTCAGCGATGAACTCGGGAGCCGGAAGTCAGTCCGTAAGAAAACCGTAAAAAAAAACAAAGAAAATGAGTAAGGAAACACGTCTATGCCCCACCTGCGGAGAAGCGGTGGATGCAGGTGAAATTTTTTGCCCTTCGTGCGGCGAACGTCTTGAGCCCGAATCCGCTCCCCAGCCCGTTCCCGTCAACGACTCGATAAACCGCAACGTCACAACAGGCGGCCGTACCAACGTTATGGGCGACAATGTGGTCAATGCCCAGGACCAGTCCACCACAACTAATATTGACAACAGCCAGACGTCGAACACCAACACTGTGAACAACGTGCAGAACACGTCAAGCTCGGTGACCAACCAGCAGACCGTCGGCTCGATTGATAACAGCCAGCAGGTGGTCAACAACATCACCATCATC
Organism: uncultured Bacteroidales bacterium; assembly: GCA_905236195.1. GTDB lineage: Bacteria > Bacteroidota > Bacteroidia > Bacteroidales > UBA3663 > Liminaster. The sequence continues at coordinate 9,722 of CAJOOX010000235.1, read as the reverse complement.
GGTGGTGCGGCTGGTATGACGCTGCCGGGCGGTATCACGCTGCCCGGAGGCCAGCCCCAGCAGAAAGCTGTCGCTCCCCAGTCGGACGACCGCTCCTATGACGAACGTCCTCCGCTGCGCCGTCACGGAGCACCCGCAGCAAAGGGTGCCCCGGCCTTCGAGGTGGGTGAGGACGAGAACGGAGAACCCGTCATCCGTCAGCCCCGCAGCAGCGGGACGAAGTCCTACGGTTCGTCGGCTTCCGAACCAAAAGGCGGAGGAAGCGGTATGGGCAAGTGGCTCGCCATCATCGGTGTGGCTGCTGTGGCCGTTGTGGTCTGGTTCATGAGCAAGGGCAGCAACGACAATGCTCCAGCGCCCGCTGAGGAAACGCCCGCTGCCGTCGAACAGTCTGCGCCTGCACCTGCTGCCAAGAAGAAAGCAGCCGTTAAGCAAGAAGCATCCGTCGAACAGGCTGCCCCCAGGACCGACGCCAACTACGAGGCCGGCATGAAGGCCTACAATGCAGGCGACGGACTCGAAGCCGTACGTAAGTTCCAGGCCAGCGGTTCGGCTGAGGCCAACTATATGCTCGGTGTCGTTTACGAGACCGGTTGCGGAAGCGTAGCGCCCAATGCAATGAAGGCACGTTCCTTCTTCAAGAAGGCCGCAGCCCAGGGCAGCGCCGAAGCTAAAGCAAAACTCTGATCATAGTTAACCATTATAAAACCTGAGAAAATGAAAAAGAAACTATTACTGACTGCCGTTCTGGCTCTTGGCGCTCTGACGGGCGTTATGGCCCAGAAGCCTGTAGTATATGTCGAGTATTTCTCCTATTCCTCGGATATCGGTTCCGCAATGGCCGAACAGGTCCGCAACTCCGTGATGGCCAATATTACAAAGACCGAACGCGTGGAATTGATTGATGTGGCCAGCGTACCCTCGCTCCAGGTCGAGTCGGAACGACGCCGCCAGGAAGCCGCTATGGGCGACGAGACCGCACGTCTCGGTGTCATGCAGCAGGCCGGTGCCACACATATACTCCAGGGTTATGTGTCCCAGATCGGTATCAAGAAGAGCCGCACCGAGGGCGAGAATGCCCACGACTTCTATTCGGCAACGGTGGACTATACCCTCAAGGTGATAGATGCCTCGACGGGCAAACTCTCCGCAACTGCCAATATCTCGTTGGGTCACAGTATGCTCGACCTCTCGACTGGAGCAACCCCCGAAGAAGCCGTAGCCGCCGTGCTCAAAGCCAACAAGAAGAAAATCCAGGATTTCATGGACGAACATTTCAAACTCAAAGCCATCGTTTTGGCCGAAGAGTTCACCATCGACGATGATGAGATTGAAACTTGTCTCGTCACTCTTGGGTCGGATCACGGTATCACCAAGGGCCAGCAGCTCGAGGTGTTCAGCGTACGGTTCATAGCAGGCCGCGAGACCCAGAAACTGATTGGTGCTCTCAAGGTGACCGAAGTGATGGCCGGCGATATCTCGCAGTGCAAGGTCTCGAAGGGCGGCAAGGAAATCAAGACCGCTATGGACGAGTACCTCAAGCTGATGAGCGAAGACCCGGCTCATGCCCGTCCGCTTGTGGTGTCCACCAAGAAGAAAACAGGTCTCGGAGCCAAACTCCGAAGCATCAATTTCTAACGCTCACGCGCGTACATTGAATTTTAAAACATTCCGACAATGAAAAGATATTTGCTCTCTCTTCTTTTCACCGCTGGCCTGATCTTCGGGCTTCGCGCTGAGGAATATCTCCAGTTGGTGTCACTCGAAGCCACCTCAGGCGACAAGGCGGTCTTCATCTCGATGGGACAGGCCTCCAAGAAGGCCGACGTCGAGGCCAATGCCGTCAAGTCTGTCTTCTACACAATGTTCTATCAGGGAGTGCCGGGTGTGGCTGAAGGTCAGCCCCTCATCACCAACGAGAACAAACTCTACACCAATTCCTACTTCAACTCCACAGGACGCTACAAATTCTATGTGGCCGAAGTGACCGAGGAAGGGAAGGTGCAGAAGGAAAGCGGACAGTATCGCGGACAGTACCGTGTGACTGTTTGGATCGATCGTCTGCTCCGCGGACTGGAAACCAACAAGGTGTATGTGTCGGCCCGCCAACGTGCCGAAGCTGACGCGCCTGTCCTGAAACCTACCATCATGGTAGTCCCCTACAAGCGCGACGGTGAGTCCTATGCCGCCATCCTGCAGAATGACTTCGACCGCCGTGTGGCTGTGGGCAAGGTGCAGGACGGTTTCAACCAGCGCGACATCACTACCATCGACCTGCAGGGAAAACTCGACGCCGTCAAACGCCGTGCGGCCTATGAGGAGAATAGCGGTGCTGCCGATTCGAACGACAAGCAGCTCCTCCTTACGTCGGGCGCCAACGTCTATGTGACCGTCGATATCAACAAGGATATCAATCCCACGCTCGGTTCGCGGGTGTCGCTCATCATGAAGGCCTATGAGACCTCCACGGGACGTGTGCTCGCTTCCAAGGATGCAACGCCCTATAACCGCTTCAACACAACGGCTACCGACGCCCTCTGTGCCTATGCTGTGAATGACAATCTTTCTGCCTTCCTCGATGATATCTGCCGCGCTCTCCAGCAGACGGCTGGCGTAGTCATCCAGTTCGCCATCGACGGAGCTTCCTCCACAACGTTTAACGACCGCTTCGGTCCCAACAACTATGCCCTGCGCGACATCCTCCGCCAATGGGTTCGCAAGAATGCGTTCAAGTCGCAGTTCCATCTCCAGGGTATCACCGACGAGGCGATGATCTTCGACAACGTCAAGATTCCGCCGGTCGATGCCGACGGCCTGCCGATGGATGCCGCTCAGTTCACCTTCCTGCTCGAATCCTACCTCAAGGAACAGCAGGGCGTGGATTGCACCACCCGTGTGGATGGTGACAACATTCTGGTCACCATCATGTAAATGTAGTTTGTCCCAAGTAATACGATAAGACAATGAAGATTACAAAACTGGCTCTTACTGTTGCGGCGCTGACGCTGTCCTGTCTGCACGCTGCGGCCCAGCGTCCCGCTTGGGTGCAGACGCATCCCGTGTCCGACACCCACTATGTCGGCGTGGGAAGCGCGCCCGTTTCCGATGCCGACCACATGAATCTGGCTACCCAGCGTGCCCTGACCGACATCGCGTCCCAGATTGCCACCCGCGTCGAGGCAACCTCGTTCCTCCACACCATCGACAATGACGGACATACACGCGAACTCTTTGAGGAACGCGTCCACCAGTCGATGACCCGCTATCTCGAGGGACAGAAACTCGACGACAGCTTCAATGACGGAAAGACCTATTATGTCAAATATACGCTCGAACGTGAGGCCTATGCCAAACTGCTTGCCAAACGTCGCGCTACCGCCGTCAGTGAAGGACTGGCTGCCCTTCAGCAGGGTCGTGCCGCTTTGGCTTCCGGCAGTCTCGCCACTGCCGTCCAGACCCTCTCGAAGGGATTGGATGTCGTAGCTCCCTGGACCTTCCTCGACCTCACCGTAATGGATGGAGGACGTTCGGTGGATGTGGCCGGCGAACTCTATCGCACCTACCTCGATGCCTTCGACGGCCTCACTATCACCCTGAGCGATTACAACCTCGAGGGCGAAGCATTCAAACCCATCGCCTCGCCTGTGGCCGCCTGTCTCTCGAGAGCCGGTATCACGGTGCCCGGTGTGAAACTGTCGGCCGCCTTCGCCCGTGGGGCCGGTGACGTCTCTCCCGCCATCGCAACCGATGCCAATGGTACGGCCGAGTTCTATATTACCAACATCACATCGCGCGATGCCGTACAGGAAGTGCGTATCTCCATCGATGAGTCGTTCCGCCGTTCACTTCCAGCAGCCTATGCTGCCCTGCTGCCCGCTTCCATCTGGCCTGAAGCCAAGGTGACCATCCAGTTGTCTCAGCAGGCACCTTTGGCCTACATCCACGTGACGGACGAAGACCTCAGCGGGTGTGTCCGTCAGGTACAGCAACTGCTCACCAACGAACACTTCACCGTGACAGACAACCCCGATGCCGCCCGCGTTTTCATCGAACTCGCTACGGCCCTCGACCTCGGGGGAACGGTGTCCGGCGAACTCTATGACCTCAACGAGTGTCACGCTACCCTCACACTCAAGTTTTATGACACTACAACGGAACAGCTCATGCTCGATTACGGTGTGCAGCGCATGCGAGTCCTCGTGCCCCAGAACAAGAGCGTCGAACAGACCGAGGCCCAGTGTGTGCGTGAAGTTATGAAACGTGTTCGCAAAGAACTGCCCGCCAAACTCAAGACCATTCGTCTGTAGCCGTTCCCTGTCTGTATGGTAACTTTAGTGTAAAATAAAAATAATAAAATGTAAAATATAAGATATTATGAGTTACGTCAACTACTCCCTACGATTCCTGTGTCTGTCAGCTGTTGCTGTCGGCATGTCTTTCTCGACGATATCGTGCTCCTCTTCGCGCAAGGCCGAGAAGTCGCCCGTCGAAACTTTCGTTCAACCTTGTAGCGATTACGAGGGCGCCGAAGGAACCATCCACGCGTGGGCTATGGGCAAGAGCGACTCCGAGACAACTGCCCGCAAGAAAGCCCAGGCCGCTGCTACCGCCGACCTCGCTGCCCAAGTGCAGAAGACCGTACAGTCCACCATCGACGAATACGGAACCATCCTCTCCGAGGGCGGTCAGGCCGCTTCCAAAGTACTCCTCGTCGAGAAGACTCGTACCACAGTCGACCAGACCCTGCGCGGTGCCACCATCGTGTGCGACCGCTGGGCCAAGGATGAGGCAACCGGACAGCATGTCAACTACATCGTGATGGAAATCAAGGCCGAACCCTTCGTTCAGGCTGTTCAGGATGTGCTCAAGCCCGCCGGACAGCAGGTCGACGGCGATCTCTTGCGCCAGATCTTCATCAAACACATCGGTCAGTAACTTCCCCTTACGGCGCACACAAAAAAGCCCCGCCCTCTTTCGGAGGGCGGGGTTTGTTTGTCTGTCTGCAATCAGTCCAAATCGTCGTCCAGCGTAGCTGCAAAGGTTGCTACATTGTCGGTGATGGGCTCCTCGGCGGGTTCTTCGCTCCGTGTCGTCTCGCAGATCGAGATGGGACGGTGCATGCTTTCTTCGAGCACGATGAGCGTCTCGGTCGAAACGACGCCGTGAATACCCTGAATCTTGTTGTTGATGAGGTCCATCAGGTGTTCGTTGTCGCGTGCATACAATTTGCAGAGCATCGTGTAGGGACCCGTCGTAAAATAACACTCCGTCACTTCCGGAATGGCATCCAGTTTGCAAACCACCTCGCGGTACAGGTTGCCGCGTTCCAGGCGGATTCCTACGAAGGTGCAGGTCCCCAGACCCAGACTTTTGGGGTTGGTATTGTAGCCTGAGCCCGTGATAACTTTCATCTCTATGAGTCGCTGGATGCGCTGGTGGATGGCAGCTCGCGACACTCCGCATTCCATAGCAACGTCCTTCGAGGCGATGCGTGCGTTGCGGGTCACGATATCCAGAATCTTACGGTCTAGTGCGTCTATTTTTTCCATGTTGTTTTTCGTTTAATGCTTATTTCCCTTTCGTCTGATGCTGTACCTTGATAAGTTCAACGTCGAAGAGCAGCGTGGCGCCGCCCGGTATCACCTCCGTTCCCTCGTCCCCGTAGCCCAGTTCGCAGGGGATGACAATCACGGCGTGTCCGCCTTCGCTCATTAGGAGCAGTCCCTCACGGAAACCCTCAATCAGTTCGGCAACTGGGAAAGACACATCTGTGCCCTCCGAGAACCGGCGGCCGTCTAGCAGGAAGCCCTTGTAGTTGACAAATACAATGTCGTTGGGACGGGGACGCTGCCCGGAACCCACTTTGATAGTCTGCAACTGAAGCCCGGACGACATGGTGAGCACATCGCTCCGGTCGGCGATTTTCGACATAAATGCCAGACCCAGTTTCTTCTGGTATTCCAGTTCCTCCGAGGTGCTTCGTGTACGCGCATTTTGTGCGTCCGCCTGCAGGGGTAGACTGAGAAGCAACGATACAAACGCTATCGCCAAAATGCGGTAGGGACTCATAATCGGTTCAATTGTGGCTATACAGGGAGAAAGGGATTAATAAAAAAGGGGGCTCCCAGGAAGGGAGAAAAGGAAGGGACAGGAATGCATGGGGAAGATGGAGGAGGGAGTGGGATCCATGCATTCCGGAGAAGCGGGAGCCCCCGGAATCTTTGAGATTCTGACCGGATTACGCCGGTCGCTTATTTCTTGGCTGCAGGAATGATTTCGAGCAGGTCAACCTGGAACTGGAGCGTAGCGCCGCCGGGAATGTCCTTGCCGGCTCCGCGGTCGCCGTATCCGAGGTCAGAGGGGAACGTGAATACCGCTGTGCCTCCTTCCTGCATGTTCATCAGACCTTCTGAGAAACCTTTCACTACCTGATTGGTGTTGAACTTCACTGAGTCGTTCGAGTCAAACACTGTGCCGTCGATCAGTTTGCCGGTATAGTTGACAAGCACCTGGTCGCCCTTGGCGGGTGTCTTGCCCGTACCCTTCTTGATGTGCTTGATCTGCAGTCCGCTCTCGAGCACCTCTACGCCTTCCTGCTTGGCATTCTCGGCCAGGAACTCGGCACCTTTGGCCTTCTGTTCTTTCATCTCGGCATCCTTCTTGGCCTGCATCTTCTGCTGTACAGCGTTGAAGTATTCGCGGAGGAAGGCATCGGCCTCCTCGGCTGTCATCTTCAGGTTGCTGCTGTCGCGGCGTACGGCTGTCATGAAGCCCGCAAGGAACTCGTCAAGGCTAACCTGGTTCTCGGGAACAAGGGTGTTGCTGTCGGCTACGGCGGCCAGGTTGGAACCCTGAAGAACACCGAAGGCATAGGCTACGGAATCCAAATCGTTCGAAAGTTTGGCTGCGGGAGCGCCGCAGTTGCATGATGTCATCGACAGACCGAGTACGGCTGTGGCTGACAGGCTGAGAATAATGCTTTTTTTCATTTTTAATGTTGTTATTTTTGTTTCTATGATTTCCAAAAAACGTTGCAAAGATACACTTTTTTTTCGGAGAATAGCAACTGAATGCCCAAAAAAATGCTTAATTTGTGGATTTTTGCAACAATTTGCTATCATTTCTGCCGAATTCGGGTACCAAAACTTGCATTTGTCAACCCAAAAACCTATCTTTGTATGCACAAAAAATCAGTTTTATGTCAAGACGATATCTTCTCATCCTGCTCGCCGCCTGTCTCGCGGCTGCAGCCTGCGCCCAGACCTCCTGGACTGCCGACAACGGCAACGGTACCTTCACCAATCCCCTCTTCTATGACGAGTTCGCCGATCCCGACATCCTCCGGGTGGGCGACGATTACTATCTGGCCGGCACCACGATGCACTCCGTGCCCGGTCTCGTCCTTATGCATTCGCGCGATCTCGTCAACTGGGACTTCTGCAGCTATGCCTTCGAGGCTTATGACGAGAGCTATGTTTCCCAACGCAATCCGTTGGATGTGTTCTGTCTCAAAGGCGGCCGCAATATCTACGGACAGGGCGTTTGGGCGCCCGTCGTGCGTTACCACAACGGCACCTTCTACCTCTTCACTAACGTCAATGGCTCGGGTCTGCAGGCCTATACCGCCAGTGACCCGCGCGGCCCGTGGGAACACCACAACATCAACTCGCGCATCTACGATCTCTCGATTCTTTTCGACGACGACGGCCGCATCTATGCTTTCCACAACTACGGGAATGTCAAGGTCACTGAGATCAAACCCGACCTGAGCGGTGTTGTCGAGGGTACCGAGCGACTCATCATCAGCGACGGCAATGCGATGGGTGAGGGATTCCACGCCTACAAGATCGACGGGTGGTATTACCTAATGAGCGCCGACTATAAACCCCACGGCCGCCTCATGGTCGCCCGTTCCAAGAGTATCTGGGGACCCTACGAGACGCGCGTCATGGGAGCCGAGGAAACCCTCGGTACACTCCCCCTCCCCATGACCGAAGGCAAGATACGGCCGCTGCCCGCCGACGGCAGCTCCATCAGCGTCGATTTTCCTACGCCCGACGACAATCGCGGCAACTGTACCGTCATGCATCAAGGTGGTATGGTCTCCACGCCCGACGGCGAATGGTGGGCTGTCCAGCTGATGGATTTCCGCGGGGTGGGGCGCACGGTGGCCCTTTCGCCCGTCACCTGGGAGGACGGCTGGCCCTATCTGGGCCTGCCCGGCAATCTCACCCGTTCGCCGCGCACCTGGTTCAAGCCGGGTCTCCGGTCCGGCAGCGCTCAGGTCAAACCCCATGCTGCCTACTTCTTCTCCGACGATTTCAACCGGCCGGCCTCGATGCTCACAGCCTACAACTGGCGACGAAAGGGTTCCTTCGACCAGGAAACATGGCAGCCTGTGCCCGCCTGGCAGTGGAATCACAATCCGGTACCTGGGCAATGGAACCTCAAGGGCGGACGCCTCAATCTCAAATCCCTGCCCGCCACCCAGCTCATGACTGCTCAAGGCTCCCTTTCCCAGCGCCTCATAGGACCCGTCAGCATCACTACAGTACAGCTCGACGGCTCCCGGCTCAAACCCGGCGATGTCGCGGGTCTCGGCATTCAGAACATCCCCTCTGCCTGGATCGGACTGACGCGCGACAGCGAGGGACTCAAAATCGGTGAGTATGACCTGCTGCGGAGCAAACGGGTGACGGCAGATTTCGTGGGACGGAAGGGTATCGTATGGCTGCGGCTCTGGGCCGACCTCGACAGCTGTAAGGCCACCCTCAGCTACAGTTTTGACAACGTTCACTTCACCGCCTTGGGTGATACCGTCCTGCTGTCCTACCAGCTCCACACCTTCCAGGGGGCTCGCACCCTCCTGTTCTGCTACAACGAGACCGGGGTGAAGGGCGGTACGGCCTCCTTCGACGATTTCACGGTTGACCAGCCTCTGGCCGACCGCTCGGCCAACCTGCCCCTCGGCCGCAAGGTGCGGCTCTTCAATCTCGGTGACAACTCCTATGCCGCTGCTATTCCCCACGGCATGCTCTATCATGCCCGCAAGGGTTCCGACACGGGAACCGTCTTCGAGGTGGTCGATTGCGGACAGGGGGTGGTTGCCCTCCGTTCGGACTATGGTTACCTCTGCGTCGTGGGCCACGGTTATGTCTCCGACATCCATTTCTCCCAAACCCTCACCGACGACTGCCGCTTCCTCTGGCAGGATATGTTGCGGGGCGACTGTATGATGCTCTCCCTCAAAACCAACCGCTATGTGGGAATGACTCCCGGAACCGGCGAATCCTACAGCGCCCAGTGGCCCGGCGCTACCGCCAATCGTCGCAATGGTTGTGTCTTCCGCTTTGAGGTGGTCGAATAGTCTCTCCGCTTTTATATATTATTATTGTACGCGCGCGAACGGATTTCACGCTTTAGCGGTCAGATTCCCCTCCCCAAGAGTTTTAACCGATTTGTTATTCGTTATTCTTCAGTCTATAGTCTTTAGTCTTTATCCTATAGTCTGCCGGTGTTATTGCGCCGAATGCCATCCATACGTGTCAAAAAAGATGCCGAATTGTTAAAATTTGGCGTCTTTTGCATCTTTATTCCCGAAATATTTGGTTTCTCTGAAAATATCCGCTATCTTTGCACCCGCAATTCGGGAAATGACAACGATTGCAATGATCTTTGAACAGTTGAAACTGATTACATACAAGAATAGCAAGTAGTACTAT
>CAJOOX010000234.1 GCA_905236195.1 uncultured Bacteroidales bacterium | reverse complement strand
CGGGTGTTGAATCCCCCTTCGTTGCCGTTGCTGCAAATGAAGACACAGGGATGGTTGACATCACGCTCCACCATCTCGCGCACGAGTTTGTGTCCCACAGCATCGCTGTAGCAGTTCTGCCAGCCAGCCAGCTCGTTGAGGTAAAGCACGCCAAGCGAGTCGCAGAGATTGAGGAAATCGACATCCGGCGGATAATGTGAACGTACGGCATTCATGTTCATCTGCCTGATGAGGCGGATATCCTGCAGGTTGCGTGCATGGCTCACCGAACGGCCCGTCTCGGGGTCGAAACAGTGGCGGTTGATGCCCTTCACCAGCAGTTTCACATCGTTCAGGTAGATGCCGTCGTGCGGACGGAACTCAATGGTGCGGAATCCTATGGTTTCCCGGGTCTCATACACATTGTTGCCATTCGAGAGCAGGCGCAGCGTCAACGCATAGAGGGTGGGGTGCTCAGTGTCCCAAGGCCTGATGTCGTTCCATTGGGTCTCGACGGTCTGCCTTTCGACAGCCTTGAGATCAAGCAGCCGGCGGCCACAAGCCAGAGCGTCGCCCTTTCGCTGGATGGTAATCTCCAATTTTTCGTTCCCCTTCAGGTTCTTGCAGCGCAGGTCGAGGCGCATCTTGCCGTCGGCTGAGGCATCAATGGCCACATGACTGATCCGGGTCTGTGGCTTAGCCACCAGATAAACCGGACGGTAGATACCGCCGAAGAGCCACCAGTCGGCACGCCGTTCGGCAGCATTGACCGACTTGTCGTCCGACTGCTTGTCGACCCTCACTTCGAGCAGGTTCCTCCTGCCGTACTGTAGCAGCGGCGTGATGTCGTAGGAGAAACGGTAGAAACCGCCCCGATGCACCTCGCCCGCCAGCTGTCCGTTGACCCTCACCTCGGTGTCGGTCATCGAACCCTCGAATACGATGCTCACCTGCCGTCCCTCCCATTCGCGCGGCACCTTGAAGCGGTGGCGGTAGAGACCGTATTCGGTGGTGAGCCGGTTGTCGTGACGGCCGGCCCATTGTTTCTCGCTTTCGCGTTCGTAGATGTAGTAGCGTCCGTAGGTCAGTCCGCCGTAGCCCTGCTGTTCCCAGCAGGACGGAACGTCGATTTTGCCCCATTTGCCGGAGCGCATGCCATCCGAACACCAGAAGTCCCACTTCACGGCATCCTCGGGACCGTGGCCCGAGAGATAAATAACCTCGTCAGTCTGCGCGCTGGCCAGGCCGACCCCTGCGGCAAAAAGCAGCAGGACGAGTTGGAGGAGGTTGGGATTAGGTTTCATCAGAGTTTTTTGTATATCAGGTCAATCCGCGAATATTTTCGTTCCTTCGCATTGTTCCAATGTTCCATCAGACCGAGCGGATGCGTGAGGGGCTGTCCGTCCTGCTTGTAGACCGTTCCGCTGGGCGTATCGGGGATTGTGGCTGCCTCGCGCAGGTATTCGTCGCAATAGTTGAGGCTGCCGAATTCGGGCCACTCGCCGATGATGATGTCCATAGCTACGGCATCACAGGCCACTTCGTCCTGCGACACGATGAGTGAGCAGGCCCAGTCGCCGTTGAAGGGTTCTTTCATCCACTTCGGGTTGGGCGCTCCGTTCACGTCACGCGACCCGTAGGTACCGTCGATGAGGAAGAGCATGCACTTCTGTCCCATGTTCTTGTGGGCCATCCAGTCGACAAAGGTCTTGTAGCCGGGCTTGCCGTGACGCTTGTCCTGCGACACATTGTTGTGGGCATTCTGACGCCACAGCAGATTGATGTCGGTCATGCCGTAGAGGTTCTTGGCGGTCAGCGTCACGCCGGGACCGGAATGCGTCTTCAGCAGGGCCGAGTTGATGAGATAGTCGGCATCGACGATACATTTGGCCAGTCCGCGTGCCATCTTGCCGTTTTCGGCAGAATAGACAATCTGTTCGGGATAGTATTCACACTTCTGACGGCCGTCGCCCCCGATGTTGTCGATGAATACGACTTTCGGGAATTCGCGGTGCACTTTGTCATAGATACTGTCGGTAATCGCACGACTGGGCTCGCAGAGGATGATGTCCTCGGGCCGCACACCTCCGTCCCGCACCAGCGAACGCACCAGCGCCAGTGTCGTGAAGGGCGACGAGTTGAGTTCTATCGTATCGTGATGGGTGATGGCGTTGTTGATGTTCAGTTTGACGGCAATCGTCTCCCCCTTCTTATAACCGCGGTTGCCGCGGCCGTGTTCCTTGTTGAAATGACGGAAGAGGGCTTTCCAGGCTTTGGCGGCCGTAGGCTCCCCCGTGAGCTGCATCACAGCCTCGGGAATCATAGCATCGGCCTTTGCCTGGTCGTTCCAGCGGTCTTCGACCCAGAGTCCGGTGTGTCCGTCCCATCGGGCCACACCCGGGCTGTGAATCCAGGCCACACGGCCGGGATGGATGCCGCGCCCCTCTCCCACCGGCTGGTTGGGGCCCAGATGGAGATTGGGTTTACGGCCGTTGAACTCTCCGAAGAAGAGGCGTTCCCGTTTCACGGCATCGTCCAGGAGCTGGATGGTGGT
>CAJOOX010000233.1 GCA_905236195.1 uncultured Bacteroidales bacterium | reverse complement strand
GTGAAGGTACACTGCATCTGGGTGCCTATCCAGTCGTATTGTACGCTGCCGTCGTCACTAACGGCGACACGGCCGATGAAAGTCGCATCGCAGGGAAGCACAACTGTGGCCGCAGCAAATGCCGACGGGCACAGGGAGAACAGAATGATAAAGAGGAAATTTTTCATCGTTTCATCATGCTGAGTTTGATGTTGGTAAGCATTTTCTTGGCCTGTTGAGGGAATTCGCCGTTTATCATCCAGGCATAATAGGTCGGTTCGGATTGGAGCACCTCCTCGACGGGGCGGCCCTTGTGTTTGCCGAAATTGAAGCAGACGCGGTTCTCGCTGTCGTAGATGAAAGTGCCTGTCATGTCGGCGAAATTATTCATCCGGGAGGACACCTCCAGTCCCTTCACATCGGATCCGATGTCATCGTACCGTTCCAACTGTGCCTGCAGCACCTCCCATGTGGCCCGGGTGTCGGCGTCCGACGAATGGGCGTTGGCAAATCCCTCGGGATTGACATAGAAGCGATAGGCGGCATCGAGGTTGCGGCGTTCCTTCTTGTGGTAGATGTTCTGCACATCGATGTAATGTGCTTTATCGAACAGCGAAATATCACAGCCGGCGCGCAGCATCTCCTCGATGAGCAGGGGCACGTCGAATTTGTTGGAGTTGAATCCCGCGAAGTCGCACCCCGTGAATTCGGTGATGAGCCGGGGTGCCAGCACCTTGAATGTCGGGGCGTCGGCCACCGTCTCGTTGCTGATATGGGTCAGTTCGGTCACGACAGGCGGAATGGGGCATTCCGGATTGACATAGGAGCTGCCGGGTTGCTCCTCGCCGGAGGGCAGGACTTTGATCCACGAAATCTGGATAATGCGGTCGCGGGCAATATTAAGCCCCGTGGTTTCCAGGTCGAAAACCACGAGGGGCCTTGTGAGATGTAGTTTCATGCGTCTGAATTCATTAGAACTCGTTGAGCATCATGGGCATGATGAGCATCAGCAGGTCTTCGTTCTCCTTGTTCTGGACAGGAACGATGAGGCCGGCCCGTGCGGGATCTGACAGCCGGAGTTCAACCTCGTCGGCATTGACGGTGTTGAGAATCTCGATGAGGTAGCCTGCACGGAAGCCAATCTTCATGGGTGCTCCGTCGTAGGTGCAGGTTACCGTCTCGATACCCGAGTGGCTGTAGTCCATGTCCTGCGAAGAAATGGTGAGCAGGTTCTTGTCCAGCTCGAACTTGATTTGGTTGGTGGCCGAGTTGGCGAACACCGAGATGCGGCGCACAGCATTGACAAAGACCTGACGGTCGATGATCAGGTGGTTGATATTGTTCTTCGGGATAACGGCCTCATAGCGGGGGAACCGGCCCTCGATGAGACGGCAGGTAATCTGATAGCCGCCCACGGTAATGCGTGCACACTTCTCGTCCCAGTCGATGATGGCGCCCTCCATGTCCTTGGAGATGGAGTTCTTGATGAGGGTGGCGGGCTTCTTGGGAAGGATGAAGCAGGATTCGAACCCGGGTTTCACGCTGTTGTTGATGAGGCGTACGAGTTTTTTCGAGTCTGAAGCCACGAAGACGATGTGCTCGGGTTTGATGTCGAAATAGATGCCGTTCATGACAGGACGGAGGTCATCGTCGGCGGTGGCGAAGATGGTGCTCTGTATGCCGCTCAGCAACGTCTGGGCCGAAAGTTCGAGATGGGAAGCGCCCTCGCTGAGGGGCTTGGGGAGGGGATACTCCTTGGCATTCTCGGCAATGAAGTTGTATTTGCCGTTCTGATAGTGGACAAATATCTCGAGGTTGTCGTCATCTACCTCAAAGCGCAGCGTCTGCTGGGGCATCTCCTTGATGGGGTCGATCAGCGTCTTGACAGGCACGGCAAACGAACCTTCCCCCGTCACGTCTTCAATCGTGGTGGAGGTGACAATGGTGGTGTCGCCATCGGATGCCGTCATCGTGAGGATGCCGGGCTGAACCTGGAACAGGAAATTGTCCAGGATGGGCATGGAGTTTTTGCTGATCAAAACATGGCTGATCGTAGTCAGGTGGCTGAGGAGATCAGAGCTGAGGACTTCGAATTTCATACTATATTGTTTTTTAAATTGTTTATAATTGATTTATTGGGGCAAATATACGGAATTTTTCTTGAAGTTGCAAATGTTTTGGCAAGAATTTTTTCTTTTTAGTATATTTTAAACGGAAGAAGGGGTAAAAAGCGGTGACAAAGGAACAAAAAAGTGCTGCAGAAGGGAATCCGCAGCACAGAAAAAGAAGATTTCGGGGATGAAAAATGCGCACCCTTCAAATGCGGGAAAGGACGGTCTTGAGGTAGAGCCACATCTTGGGAACGGATGCGATGAGGCAGCGTTCCTCCGGGGTGTGGACATCCTTCAGCGTGGGGCCGAACGAAATCATGTCGACATCGGGATACTTGGTGAGGAAAAGACCGCACTCCAGGCCGGCATGGATAGCCAGAATCTCGGCTTTTTCGTGGAAGAGTTCCTCATAGACATCGGAACAGATCTTGACTATCGGCGCCGCGGGGTTGGGATTCCAGCCGGGATAGCCGTCGCTCTGACGCACCTCGGCTCCGGCCAGTTCGAATACCGTTTTTACCATGAGCGCGATTTCGGCCTTCTGGCTCTCGATGTTGGAGCGTTGGGAGGTTGCCACGTCGATGAAACCGGGACGGTTCATCTTGACGGAGGCCAGGTTGGTGGAGGTCTGAACCAGATTCTCCATCGTGTGGCTCATGGCGTACACGCCGTGGGGACAGGCGATGACGGACTTGAGAAGCTTGTCTGCCACACCCTGTTCGATGACGGTCTGGGGGGTGTCGGCAGTCTGGATGATGAATTTCACACCGTCCTCCACATTGCGGTATTCTTCCTCGACGCTGGCTGCAAACCGGTTCAGTTCGGCCACAACAGCATCCTTGCGCGACATGGGGATGCCGATAAGGGCTTCCGCCTCACGAGGAATAGCAT
>CAJOOX010000232.1 GCA_905236195.1 uncultured Bacteroidales bacterium | reverse complement strand
CACAGAAATAAACAGAAAGTATTTTGCCGGTTGTATTTTGAAAAAGCTGATTAATGCGATTCATATTAATATTTTGTATTTAATTATTTTATATTTTAATATTGGAATTACAAATTGAGCGGAAGCTTCGGATGAAGTCACGGAGAAGGGCGACATCCTTGACGGCGGGTTCGGTTTCGAATCTGGAATTGAGGTCGATGCCGACGCAAAGGGGATGCCGGAAAGCACGAAGGGCCTCCAGCGAATCGGGACCTATGCCGCCGCTGAGGAGGAAGTGCACGGGACCGCGATAGTTTTGCAGGGCACTCCATTGGAAGGCCTTGCCCGAGCCGCCATAACCCGTTGAAGGCGTGTCGAAAAGGAAGAAATCGACACAGGAGACATAGGGCGCAGTGAGGGCTTCCAGCTCAGCCGATGTGGGGTTGAAGACAGAAAGCGCCTTGATAATGACCATGCGGTCGGGAACGCGACAACGAAGATTCCGGATATAGTCCGGCGACTCTTCGCCATGCAGTTGGATGGCATGAAGTCCATAATCGCAGACGCGGTCGAGAATAAAATTGAGTTCCGCATTGACAAAGACGCCAACCCGGTCGCAGGTCTGAGGCAGACAGTCGGGAGGAGAAGCCACATACCGCGGGGATTTGGGATAGAAGATAAACCCCATGCAGTCGGGCGAGACTTCCTGTTCGACGGAGAGAATATTGTCCGCTTCGCGCATGCCGCATACTTTGACAATGAAAAGACCCTCTAAATCCCCCTTATAGGGGGACTTTCCAATCGGCACGGGACTTTGAGAATTGAACATTGATTTCATGACTGGAGCTGTCGGATGAAATTGCTGAGGGCTTCGCCGGGATCAGCTTCGCGCATAAAGGTCTCCCCTATCAGGAAGCCACGAAAACCGGCAGCACGCAGTTCAAGTACGGTCTTCGGGTCGGAAATACCGCTCTCTGACACCAGAATCATGTCGCCCGGCAACTGTTCTGCAATCCGGAAACTCTGCTGTACATTGGTGTGGAACGAGCCGAGATGTCGGTTGTTGACGCCCAGCATATCTACCTCGGGAGAGACATAGTCGAGTTCGTTCACGTCGTGAATTTCGAGCAGGACCTCCAGGCCCAGCTGATGGGCCGTCTGCAGGAGCGAACGGCATTCGACCTTCTGCAGGTCTGCAGCAATGAGCAGCACGGCATCCGCCCCGATCATACAGGCTTCGAAAAGCTGATACTCATCGATGATGAAATCCTTGCGCAGAACAGGCGTGCAGGGAACCATCGGACGCACCCTCCGGATGAAAGCCTGGTCGCCGCCGAAATAAAACGCATCGGTCAGAATGGAGATCGCAGAGGCTCCGGCTGCAGCATAGGCAGGCACCACATCCTCGGGTCGTAAGTCGGCATGAATCCATCCTTTGGACGGCGATTTACGTTTGAACTCGGCAATGATGCCGGACGAACTTCGGGCCAAATTTTCCCGCATGGACAAATGCGGACGCTCATCGGATTCGAGCAGTTTTTCGACCTGGCTGTAGAGAAACCGGGGCGTAATGACCTCCTTGCGGGCGGCGACTTCGTCACGCTTACGGGCGACGATTTCCTGTAGAATATCCCTCATTTGGTTTAGAGTTGAGAGTTTAGAGTTGAGAGTTTAGAGTTGAGAGTTTTAGGAATTGAGTTCCACGAACTTTTTGAAGGTGCGGAAAGCACGTCCGCTTTCGATGCTCTCGCGGGCAATGCCGAGGCATTCCTCTATGGATTTCTGTCCGCGTTCGAGCACCTGGATACCGAAGGCGGCATTGGCCATCACAATCTCCTTCTGGGCGGGCAGACAACGGTTTTCGAGTACTGCGTCGAAGATGGCGGCAGCCTCTTCCTCACTAGCTCCGGCCTGCAGTTCCTCGGGACGTGCGATATGGAGACCCAATTCGGCGGGACTGAACACGCGTTCGTAGCTGTTGGTCTGCACCTTGAAGTCGCCCGTGAGGGAAATCTCGTCATATCCGTCGATACCGTGTACAATGCCGTAGTCGATACCTATCTGCTGATAGACGCTGTTGTAGAGACGCATCTGGTCGAGCGTGGCCACCCCCAAAAGCTGGCAGGCCGGCTGCGAGGGATTGACGATGGGGCCCAGCAGATTGAAGCACGTGGGAAAAGGCAAGGCCTTGCGGATGGGGCCCACATACTTCATGGCGCGGGCAAACAGCTGGGCATGCAGATAGACGATGCCGCACTCGTTGATGCTGCGGTTGAGCTTATCGATGTCGGACGAGAACTTAATGCCGTGACGGGCAATCACATTGGAGGCGCCTGAGGCCGATGTAGAAGCGTAGTTGCCGTGTTTGGCCACCTTGTAACCGGCACCGGCAATCACAAAACAGGACGTGGTGGAAATATTGAAGGTATTCTTGCGGTCTCCACCCGTACCGACCACATCAATATAGCGGTCCACATCGAGAGGAACAGGCACACCCGTTTCAAGAATGCCGTCGCGAAGACCGAGAAGTTCGTTGACACTGATGCCACGCATCTGGATGCCCGTCAGCAGGGCTGTAACCTGTTCGGCAGGATATTCCTCGCGGGTAATACCAACCAGAATTTCACGCATTTCTTCGCGTGTGAGCTGCTCGCCGTTGAGAATACGGTCGAGGATATTTTTCATTTGAATCATGATGTTTTATTTTTTTTATCGTTATTTCGTTATGACGTTATCACGTTATTTCGTTATTTCGGGATTTCGATATCCCGAAGAAGTTTTATCCCTCCACCCAGTTTCTGAGGATGGTCATGCCATCGGGTGTAAGGACGGATTCGGGATGGAACTGGAGGCCGCAGATGTCGAATTGCCGATGACGCAGAGCCATGATCTGGCCTTCGGGACTTTCGGCCAGCACTTCGAGACAATGGGGCAGGCTGCGGCGTTCGACGACCCAGGAATGGTAGCGCCCTACTGGGATTTCGGGCGGGAGATTGCGGAACAGATTATCGTCATTCACCAATATCCGGCAAGGGGTCTGTACCCCGTGAAAAACCTGATCGAGATTAACGAGCGTGCCTCCGAAATATTCGCCGATGGCCTGTTCGCCCAGACATACACCCAAAATGGGCACCCGTCCCGCATACGTGCGGATAACATCCAGCAGCAGACCGGCTTCGGAGGGAATGCCGGGACCCGGGGAAAGAACGATGCGGTCGAAAGGCTCCAGGTCGGAAAGTTCAAAGCAGTCGTTGCGGAAGACCGTCACTTCTGCCCCGAGCGCCCGGAAGGCATGTACGAGGTTGTAGGCGAAGGAGTCGTAGTTGTCGATTAATGCGAGTTTCATATTCATTCAGTTTGAGCGGCGGCTGCGATAGCTTTACGCAAGGCGCCGAGTTTGTTGTTTACTTCCTGGAGTTCATATTCGGGATCACTCTTGGCGACAATCCCGCCGCCGGCCTGGAACCAGAGTTCGCCGTTGCGCGACACAAAGGTGCGGATGGTAATCGCCTGGTTGAGCGAGCCTTCGAAACCGATGAATCCGATACATCCGCCATAGGCCCCGCGATTATGCGGCTCATATTCCGAAATAATCTCCATCGCCCGCACCTTGGGTGCTCCCGAGAGCGTTCCGGCAGGAAAGGTGTCGATGAACGTTTTGACCGGATCGGCATCGTCGTTGAGGGTTCCCGACACACGGGAAACGAGATGAATGACGTGCGAGTAATACTGCAGTTCCTTGTAGAAATCCACCTTCACGTCGTGGCAGTTGCGGGAAAGGTCGTTGCGTGCCAGATCGACCAGCATGACGTGTTCGGCATTCTCCTTGGGGTCGTTGCGCAGGAACTCGGCATTGCGGGCATCCTGTTCGGCATTTCCCGTGCGGCGGGTGGTTCCGGCAATCGGGTCGATATAAGCCCTGCGGCCCTCGATGCGGCAATGGGTTTCGGGCGATGAACCGAAGATGCGGAAGCCACCGAAATCGAAATAAAAGAGGTAAGGCGAAGGGTTGACGGAACGAAGGGTACGGTAGAGCAGGAAGTCGTCTCCCTCGTATCGCTGGACAAACCTGCGGGACAGAACGACCTGGAATACGTCGCCTCGCCGGCAATGGGCAATGCCTCGACGTATATTGGCCTTATGCTCTTCGTCAGTGATAGGTGATGTTGTCTCCCCTATCGGACGGAATCCGAAACGGGAATTGATTACACGGCTCATCGCCTTTTCAACCGGAGAGAAATCGGGCGTCTCCTCCTCGCCTGCCAGCTGGTGGAGAGTGAGCGTATTGTTGAAATGGTCGAACACCAGAACGTATTTATAAAGCACATACAGCAGGTCGGGAGCGTCGTTGCGAGGCAGCGTCTCGTCTTTGACGGCTATGTTCTCGAAATAGCGGACGGCATTGAACGACGTGTAGCCGAAAAGACCGCAATGTCCCAGACCCTCGCCTTCGATGCGGAAGGAGTGCAGGAACTCGTTGATGAGATCGTCACAACGGTAGGAATCGCAGATATCGTGACGCGTAACCGACCCGTCAGGGTAAGTACATGTGCCCAGTCCGTGGGAAACAGCCACCTGAGCCAGCGGACAGATGCCAATGAAACTTCGGCCGTTGTCGGAAGCATGATAGTCCGAACTTTCCATCAGCGCGGAGAGCGGATAGAGGTCGCGCAAACGCAGATAAACACTGACAGGCGTCTGGAGATCGCCGAGCGTTGTTTTGGAGTAAATATGATAGTTGTACATCAGAAATCAAATTTAATATCGTCTTTATGGGAAAGATAAGTGTCAAGATCCTTGTCGCCGCGGCCGCTGACCGTGAGGACCACCACATCATCGGGACGGAACGTCACCTTTTCGAGGACAGCCAGCACATGGGCGGACTCGAGGGCCGGGATGATTCCTTCAAGGCGCGTGAGCAGAAAGGCGGCACGGAGGGCTTCGTCGTCGTTGGCCGGCAGGACTCGGGCACGGCCCGTTTCGTAGAGGTTGCAATGGAGCGGTCCTGTTCCGGGATAATCGAGACCGGCTGAAATGGAATAGGGTTCGATGATCTGGCCGTCGTCGGTCTGCATGAGTTTGATGCGCGACCCGTGCAGAATGCCGGTCGTTCCGATTTCGAGCGAAGCTGCCGTCTTGTCGCTCCCGATGCCCATCCCTCCGGCTTCCGCCAGAATAATGCCGACACGCGAATCGTCGATATAATGGTAAATCGTACCGGCGGCGTTACTGCCTCCACCCACACAGGCCATCAGATAGTCGGGGTAGTCGCGGCCGATCTTTTCCTGGAGCTGGTCCTTGATTTCTTCGGAAATAATGCTCTGGAGACGGGCCACCATGTCAGGATAGGGATGCGGCCCTACCGTCGAGCCGATGATATAGAACGTATCGGCCGGATGACAGCACCAGTCGCGAATGGCCTCGTTGGTGGCATCCTTGAGGGTCATGTTGCCCGAAGTGACGGGTACGACCTCGGCGCCCAGCATCTTCATGCGTTCCACATTGGTGTGCTGACGCTTGACATCAGTCGCACCCATGTAAACCGTGCATGGCATATCCATGAGCGCGCAGACTGTAGCTGTTGCCACTCCGTGCTGGCCGGCACCCGTCTCGGCGATGATGCGGCGTTTGCCCATCCGTTTGGCTATCAGAATCTGGCCGATGGAATTGTTGATTTTGTGGGCTCCCGTGTGATTGAGGTCCTCCCGCTTGAGATAGATGTTCGTGTGGTAGCGTTCGCTCAGCCGCCGGGCGTAATAGAGCGGAGACGGACGTCCCACATAATCGCGCAGCAGGGCGCGGTATTCGCGTTGGAAGTCCTCACTCCCGATAATGGGCAAATAGGCCTGGCGGAGGTCTTCCACCGTCTTGTAGAGAATCTCGGGAACATAGGTTCCGCCGTAATTGCCGTAGAATCCGTTTTGATTTACCTGATAAGTCATACTTTTTTATGTTGTTTGAATTGAGGATAATCTTATATATAAAAAAAGACTTGCCGTGGAATACGTCAAGCCTTTATATCTCATTAGTGATAAAGTTCGGAACCTTAACTATCGGACACAAGCAAGCGACCCACGATTTGAATCATAGGAACGCCACCACCAATAGTTAAAGTTTGAACTGTACATTATTTTGTTTTAGAGTTCTGTTTTGAATTTTAATCGGTGCAAAAGTGAGATTTTTTTTTGAATCCTCCAAATTTTTTGACAAAAAAATGATGTATCAGGCAAAAAAAAGTTATTTTGCGTATATTCTTACGGGGAATATACAGAAAATTACAAATTACCGAGCAGAGCCTCGGCACATTTCTCGCCGTCGAGCGCGGCCGATACGATTCCTCCTGCGAACCCTGCACCCTCTCCGGCAGGATAGAGTCCGGCAATAGAGGGATGAACAAAAAGTTCGCGGTCGCGGGGAATCCGGACGGGAGCCGAAGTACGCGTTTCGGAAGCCAGCAGGACGGACTCGTTGGTGAGGAATCCGCGCGCGTTGCGCCCGAAGATGGTAAAGGCCGAACGCAGACGCCGGGAGATGAAACGCGGCATCCAGAAATGAAGGGGCGAAGCAACCGCTCCGGGAGCATAGGTCACGTCGGGAAGCGAGTCGGAGAGCCGTCCGTCCACAAAGTCCTGCATTCGCTGGGCCGGGCATTGCTGCGTGCGGTTGCCGTTGAGCCACGTGTGACGTTCCAGCGCTTCCTGGAGGGCCAGAATACCCAGCGGAGTGTCCCGAAGTGCGGGATCGAGGTCTATCTGGTCGGCTATCTCCGAAATATCATCAGGCCGGATTTCGACCACCATTGCGGCATTGCAGAACCGTCCGCTACGGGCTGAAGCAGACATGCCATTGACCACCACCTGTTCGGGACCGGTAGCCGAAGGAACAACCACTCCGCCCGGACACATACAGAACGAATAGACTCCGCGGCCTTCGACCTGAGTCACAAAACTGTACTCAGCGGCCGGCAGGTACTTGCCTCTCCCCTGTGGCGAATGATATTGGATGCAGTCAATCAAGGCCTGCGGATGTTCGAGACGAACACCCATAGCAATGCCTTTGGCTTCGAGTGGAATATTGTGGCAGTAGAGCATCCGATAGACATCACGGGCAGAATGTCCAGTAGCAAGAATCACGGGACCGTCCCATTGGCGTCCGTCGCGGGTGATGACACCGCACACTTCGGTTTCGCCGCTCCGGTTGGTACGGAGTACGAGGTCCTGCATGGCTGTCTGGAAATGAATCTCGCCTCCGCAACGCAGAATCTCCTCACGGACGGCAGCTATGATTTTTGGGAGCCGGTCCGTGCCGAGGTGCGGGTGTGAGGCAGAAAGGATGCCTGTGT
>CAJOOX010000231.1 GCA_905236195.1 uncultured Bacteroidales bacterium | reverse complement strand
CCGCATGGGCGACATCATGGGAGCCGTCGACTTCATTCAGCAGTATCCGGGCGTGGACAAAGACCGCATCGGAGCCTTCGGCATCTGCGGCGGTGGCGGCTACACGTTTGCTACGGCGCAGGTTGATAAGCGCATCAAGGCCGTCGGTACTCTGAGCCTGTTCAATACGGGCGACGTTCGCCGCAACGGATATATGCGTACGCAGATGAACACCGTCAAGGAGCGGCAGCGCGAGGCATCGCTGGCCCGACAGAAAGAGGCCGCAGGAGCCGAACCAGAGGTGGCGGGATTCATGAACTGGACGCCGGAAGAGGCTCGTCAGATTAAGGTGGATCTCTACCGCGACGGCTACTTCTACTACGGCGTGACGCACAAGAGTCCCAACGCCCCCGGCACCTACCTGAAAAGTTCGCTGATGGACATGATGGCGTGGGATGCCACCGACCATGCCGACCTCATCGACCAGCCGCTGCTTATCATCGCTGGCGAGAAGGCCGACAGCCGCTATATGTCGGAGGAAGCCTTCGCCAAGGCCAGCGGCACCGCCGACAAAGAACTGTTCATCGTGCCCGGTGCCACGCATATCCGCACCTATTTCGTCCCAGAGTACGTGGAACAGATAGCGGCGAAGATTCAGCAGTTTTTCACGCAGAGACTGTAAGGGGAAAGACGTATCGGCAAAAAGTGAAAGAAAAGCCGCAAAAGTTATTAAATGACTTTGCGGCTTTTGTCGTACCTTTGCGGCATCAAACAAAGTATAAGTAAGATGAAGAAACTATTATTCACCCTGTGTCTCCTGCTGATGGCGGGTGGCGCAACAAAAGCTCAAAGCAATATGGAAACTCAAAAAGTTGTATTTGTCAACAAACAGTTAGGAACGCGGATGGCAGGACTACTGCGGCTGCCCGCAGGTTTTAATCTCAGCGAGAACTACCCGGCAGTGGTGGTGACGGGGCCGATGCTGTCGGTGAAGGAACAGGCGCAGTCGGTGTATGCCGAGCGGCTGACGGCGGCGGGCTTCGTGACGCTGGTGTTCGACGGCACGTACTTCGGCGAGAGCGAGGGCATGCCGCGCCAGCAGGAACTGCCCGACGTGAAGGAGAGCGACATCGAGGGTGCAGTCGATTTCCTCGCCGGTCTGCCCTACGTGGACAGTGAGCGCATAGGCGGACTCGGCATTTGCGGCTCCGGCTCATACATGTCGGTGGCAGGCGTTCGCGAACCTCGTCTGAAGGCCATTACGGCCATCGTCCCCGCCATTGCAGACATCTCGAAATCGGCCATGGCCGGATTCTTCCGTCCTGAAGACGAGGTGCGGGCAGCCAAGGAGGCCTACGAGCAGGGACGGGGCGGCCTGACGTACCTGAACTTCATGCCCCGCGCGTTCGACGAGGGCGCGGCCTACTACTACACGTCGCGCGGCACGCATCCCCGTTGGTCAAACCAGGTGGTGGCGTGGAGCCAGTTGGAACTGGTGAAGTACAACGTGGTCAGCATCATGCGCGAGATGACGAAGCCCTATCTCGTCATCACGAGCGAGAACGCCTGGAGCCGTGAGGCTTCGACGGAGGTCTTTGATGCTGTGCCACATTCTAACAAAGAGATGCACGTCATTCCCGAGGCCAGCCACTTCGACATGTACGACCTCGCGCCGTTCGTCAGCGAGGCGTTCGAGTTTATCATCCCGTTTTTCAAGAAGAACTTGTAATCTATGAAGAAGTTATTATCATTAGCAGCCATGATGCTGCTGACTGTAGCAGGACTGAGTGCCTGCACGGCAAAGGCAAAAAAAGTAAACAACGAGTCGGGCGATAGCACGACAGAAAAAAAAGAAGTAATGAGTTTGAAAGGCAAAAAAGTTCTGGTGGCCTACTTCTCGTGGAGCGGCAACACCAAGCATGCAGCGCAGTACATCGCCCAGAAACTGGGAGCCGACGAGTTTGAAATCATCCGTGAAAAGCCGTACCCCACGGAGTACACGCCCTGCACCGAGGATGCCAAGGCCGAGAAAGAGGCAGGCGAGCGTCCTGCGATTAAGGGCAAGGTAGAGAATATGGCACAGTACGACGTAGTGTTCGTCTGCGTCCCCGTATGGTGGTACACCGCCCCGATGCCCGTCTTCACATTCCTGGAGCAGTACGACCTTATGGGCAAGACCGTCATCCCCTTCTGCACCGCCTACAGCGGCCCGTCATCCACCCTCCGCGACATCGAGGCCGCCACGCCCAACAGCACCCACGCCGAGGGCCTCTGCATCGTAACCAAGGAGCAGGGCGGCCAGGGCATGGAATCGAAAACTGCGAAGATTGACAAGTGGCTCAGCGAAATAGGATTCTAAAACGCAGACAATAATAGAACGATGAGAATCAGATTCCCCAAGATACTGCTTTGCCTCTCACTCCTCCTGACGGCCTGTTCGGACGATCAGGAGGCAGTGGCGCAGGGCGTAACTGACGGCGCGAAGGGTACGGTGCTGCGCGACCAGACCATCCACAGCGACATTCTGCGCCGCGACATGCTCTACTCCGTCTATCTGCCCGCTGGTTATACGGAGTCGAAGCAGTACCCCGTACTCTACCTGCTGCACGGCTATGGAGGCGACCAGAACGAGTGGTGGGTGTACGACGATATGGCTGATGATGCCGATGCAATGATAGCCTCGAGCGAGGTACCGGAGATGATTATCGTGACACCCGACGGCCAGACGTGGATGTACATCGACAACCTGTACGGCAACGGCCTGAACTACGAGCAGTATTTCTTCGAGGAACTGATGCCCGAGGTAGAATCGCGCTACAGCATCCGTCGGGAGCGCACTGCGCGGGCCATCGGCGGTTTCTCGATGGGCGGCTACGGAGCCTTGCGCTACGGCGTGATGCACCACGAACTATTCAGCTACGTCTATGCTATGAGCAGCGTCATCGGCGGCTACGGGGCGACGGACATGGGCGACATCATCCGAAACTACCAGCCCTCCGACCTGCCCAGTATCACACTGGAGTGTGGCGACCGCGACTATTTCACCTACGACAATCGCGATTTCTCCGCCCTGCTCACCCAACTCGGCATTGCCCACGAGCACATCGAGCGCAGCGGAGGTCACGACTGGGACTTCTGGAGTGCCTGCACGCCGAAGATGCTCCGCAAGGTCGGTGGCCTGTTTCGTCAAGGTACGACAGCCATCCGCTCCACCAGAGGCGACAACTCCAAGCAGGTCGTAATCTACTCGCTAAACGGTACACGGCGCGACACGCTACAGAAAGGAATCAATATAATCAACGGTAAGAAATATATCAGAAAATTATGGAACAGAGAATATTAGGACGCGATTTGCAGGTCTCAGCCATAGGTCTGGGCTGCATGGGTATGTCGCATGGCTATGGTGACGCTCGCGACAAGAAGGAGATGATAGAACTGATTCGTCGGACACACGACGAACTGGGTGTGACATTCTTCGATACGGCAGAGTGCTACGGCCCATTCACCAACGAGGAACTGGTGGGCGAGGCACTGGAACCGATTCGCAACGAAGTGAAGATTGCCACGAAGTTCGGCATCACACTGCGAGACTTTAAGCAGACGCTTGACAGCAGCGCTGCTACTATCCGTGCCTCAGTCGAAGGCTCGTTGAAACGCCTGCGTACCGACCACATTGACCTATATTATCAGCATCGCGTGGATAAGCAGACGGCACCCGAGGAGGTGGCTGATACCATCGCCCAACTGATGAAAGAAGGAAAAATTCTGCATTGGGGTATGTCGGAGGCTGGTGTCGATACGATCCGCCGTGCACACAAGGTTTGTCCGCTGACTGCCGTTCAGAGCGAGTATTCGATGTTCTGGCAACTGCCTTAGCGTGAGATTATCCCAACGCTCGAAGAACTGGGCATCGGCCTCGTGCCGTTCTCACCGCTTGGCAAGGGCTTTCTCACTGGAGCCGTGAAGCGCGGTCAGACCTTTGCCGCCAACGATTTCCGTTCGAAGGTTCCCCGCTTCGAGGCTGAGAATATAGACAAGAACATGGTACTCGTTGATTTCGTGACGGAGATTGCCCAGCGCAAACAATGCACACCTGCCCAGGTCGCACTCTCATGGCTGATGGCGCAGAAGCCTTGGATTGTCGCCATCCCCGGCAGCACGTCGTGGAAGCATCTCTCCGAGAACTTTGGCGCAGCCGCCATCACCTATACCGACGAGGAGATGCGCGACATCAACCTGCGCCTCGCACAAATCACCCTCTCTGGTCATCGCTACAATGCCGATAGCCAGAAGAGCATCGACAGTGGATATTAAAACGATAGGAATATGAAAAAGGTATTAGTCTTGGCAATGTTTATCGTCGCCAGCGCGACGGCATTTGCACAGCAGTTTACAAAAGAGCAACAGGAGTTGATTGAGTTGTCGACTCAGAAATGGGCTTGGATGTCGGAGAAGAACGCCGACAAACTGGCTGAATTGTTCCACGAGAACGCGATGTTTGTCCACATGGGCGGCTCGTGGGGAGCCAAGCAGGAGGTGGACATCATCCGTGGCGGTATGATCTGGTACAAGCATGCCGACATTCATTCGCAGGAGGTGAAGTTTACGGATAAGAACGTGGCTACGGTGTATAGCAACATCCATCTGACCTCAGAGGTGGGTGGTCATCAGGTGCGTTTCCCCTTCATGGTGAGCGAGGTGTATATCCGTCAGAAGAGCAAGGATTGGAGACTCTCGTCGCTTATCTTCACCAAGTTGGCAGAGCCAGATGCCCGCTTTGAGCCAACACTGACTTTCAGCAATGGCATCCGTATGCCGCAGTTCGGTATCGGCACTTATCAGATGACTAATGAACAGGCCAAGGAGAGCGTGCTCACCGCCCTGCGCATGGGTTACCGCCACATCGACACGGCTCACGCCTATCAGGACGAGCGTGGTGTAGGTGAGGCTGTCAAAGAGAGCGGCATCCCCCGTCAGGATCTCTGGATTACCAGCAAGCTCTGGCCCAGTGAGTACGGCGAGGGTAAGAGTGCTGAAGCCATCGACAAGATGCTGGAGCGCTTGCAGACCGACTATATCGACCTGCTCTATGTGCATCAGCCGATGGGTGATTTCGTAGGTGCCTGGAAGGATATGGAGAAAGCCGTTCGTGCAGGTAAGGTTCGTGCCTTGGGTATCTCCAATTTCGATGCCAATGACTCCGTGTTCACCCGTATCATGGAGAACTGCGAGATCAAGCCCGCCAGCCTGCAGATAGAGTGCCACCCATATGCCCAGCGGCTTGACATCCGCAAGAAGGCCGCTGAGTATGGCATACAGGTGGAATGTTGGTTCCCGCTTGGCGGACAGATGAGTCAGGGTGCCCTGCTGAAAGACCCCGTCATCGTCGAGATTGCCCAGCGTCTGAAGAAGTCGCCTGCACAGGTCATCCTCCGCTGGCACTTGCAGGAAGGTCTCAGCGTCATTCCCGGCTCTCGCAACCCGCAGCACATCATGGAGAATGCGCAGATCTTCGATTTCGCCCTCTCCGACCGCGACATGCTGGCCATTCGCAACCTGAACAAGGAGCAGCGCTTCTTCAACATGGACTACAAGCAGGCCGAACAGTTCATGCTGAACTGGAAAATCGACGATTAGCGAGAGCAGAGAGATATGAAGAAACCATTTACAACGCTACTGATGCTGGCGGCATCGCTCGTCAGTTGCACAGCGTGCTCGGAGAGTGCCGAGGCAGCGACAGCGGCTGGGG
>CAJOOX010000230.1 GCA_905236195.1 uncultured Bacteroidales bacterium | reverse complement strand
GACCTCAAGGACGACCACTACATCTACGACGAACGCAACTTCTGTCTCGTCGGTCGTCGCACACGCAAAAAATACACCCTGGGCGATACGCTCAAGGTGCAGGTGGCTGCCGTCAATATGGAACGCAAGACGGTCGATTTTATTCTGGCTGAAGAGACTGACGCCTCCAGCGCTTCTGCAGCTTCTGCAAGAAACCGGAACGGTAGAAACGGCCGAAAGTAAAACCGATGCCGATCTCGAACTGCTCGGCATAGAACTCGTTGCCCTTGATGTGATAGCACACATAGGGCTGCGGCTGATTTCCCCGTTCGATGGGCAGATAGTATTTCAAACCGATTTTCTCATAAATACGCGTCTTGCTATCCCCCCTGCCTTTGCGATGCATTCCGTTTAAATAATACCCCACGCCCACGCTGATGGCAAACCGTCGGTAGAAGGTCTCGTGCTTCAGTCCGAGACCCCACCAGGGACGGCTGATCTGCTCGGCCTCACAGCCGCTGAAGAAATCCACGCCCAGACCTATCGAAGAGGTCGGGGCTACACGGCACATCAGGTTATAGGTGACGTTCACCTGCGAATATACGGCAATGTCGCCATGATTGGTGGCACGATCGCCGCGTTCGCCTTCCGCGTGGATGCCGATGGCCAGATAGAACGAGTTGTAGAGATAGGGCTTGAATTCGTCGAGGAGGTAGCCGTCCCGCGACGTGCGGGGAAAGACGGTCTGGGCCAGCGTCCGATAGCGTACGCCCACCGATAAGTTGTTCACGCCGCCGTTGGGCAGATACGTGCCGCTGTTGCTGTAGTGCGTGAACTCGGGCCCGATGCCCCATTCGTGGTGGCCCCAGGCATAGCTGAAATACAGGCCCGTATGGAAATATACCTGAAAATTGCCGCCGATGGTATTGCCCATTCTGTCGGGATAATGATAGGGATTGAAGGCCCACGCAAAGCCGTTCTCCATCAGTGAACGCAGCCTCCACTGGTTGCGGCTGCCCCACATGCGGTGGTACTGCGAGAACGAGATGGCCAGCGACAGAAAACGCCCGTACGTGCCCCGGTACACCTCTTCCTTATCCCCCACCTCACGATAGACGTTGGTTCGGGTGAAGTCGGAATAGGTGAGCGCAATACCTACCGCCGGGAAATAACGCATCGGAAGCTGGGGGCCGAAATCCTCGGGTGAGAACTGATGGTAAAATGCCAGCCGCCAGATGGAGGAGTAGCCGCCCCGCATATCGCCCGGGTCGTTCAGTGCCGACCCGTTGGACAGTCCCGCCTCCCACTGGTTGAACACCCACGTGCTGTCGGGATGCCAGGCCAGTGCCGGATGCAGGCTCAAGGCCAGCACAGTCAGCAGTACCGTCAGTTTGAGATATTTATTCATTCGGTGTTTTTTGCCATGATGTAATCGTTCATATAGAAACCGTGACCGATGTCGAAATCGCCCTCTCCTGCCTTCACCATGCCCATGTGTTCGTAAAATCCCAGGGCCGGGTTATGGCGGTTCACGTTCAGGTGGACGGTAGCGGGTCCGCCCTGCAGCTCTTTCACATAGGCAAAGGCGGCCTCAAAGAGGGTCTGTCCCAGGTGTTCGCCCTGCATGTCGGGGTCCACATAGATTTTCTGGAGGTGCCACAGGGGCAGACCTGTGGTCTCGTCGGTGCGGTTTTCGGGCTGCACGCTCACATATCCGGCCAGCCTTCCGTCCTCCCGTTCGGCCACCAGGTAGCGGTGTCCCTCCCGGAGCACCTGTTCGGTGAGGCTCGGTATGGAGTACATCCACTCCATCATGAAGTCGATCTGCTCAGGCGTCAGGATGATGCGGTAGGTGGCGGGAAAGACCTTCCATGCCAGGTCGTGAATGGGCCTCAGATCAACGAGCGACGCTTTTCTGACCTTTACCATAAAACAGTCCGTAAAAACATATCACCGCAAAGCAGACAGCCGGGATGATAAAGCCCAGCGCCATACCCGCATTGTCGCCAATCCACCCCATCAGCATCGGGGCTACGGCTCCGCCCACAATCGACATGATGAGGTAGGACGAGGCCTGTTTCGTGTAGCCTTTCACCCTGTGGAGCGCCATCGCGAAGATGGTGGGGAACATGATGCTCTCGCAGAAATAAACCACAAAGAAGGCCATCAGCGCGGGTTTGCCCGTGCCGAACACAATCACCAGGGTGGCCAGCGTGGCTGTAAGCGCATAGACGGTCAGCAGAATCCACGGCTTCACATACGACATGATCCACGTGCCTGTCACGCGGCCCAGGAAGAAGAGGCCCATGCCGCCGAAGCCCAGCAGGCTGGCAGCCTTGTCGGGTGCGAACCCCAGGTTCTCGTTCATGTAGTTGATGAAGAAAGAGTTGAAACCGGTCTGGGCCGCAACATACAGGAAGAGCGAGACAACACCCAGCACGAAGGCAGGGGTCTGCCACAGGCCGCGGGGCTGTTCTTCACCGGCGGCCTCCCCGGCAGGCTCGTCGCCAATCTCGGGCAGTTTCACCCGCGAGAAGAGCAGGGCCACCAGCAGCACCGTGATGCCTATGATGGTGTATGGCAGCGTCAGGTTGTCGTTGGCAAGCACCAGCATACCGCCGAACACGGGGGCCACAATGCATGCCAGACCGTTGAACGACTGGGCCAGGTTGATGCGCTGGGCCGCGCGGCTCGGGTCGCCCAGCACTGTGATGTACGGATTGGCCGTGGTCTCCAGACACGTCAGGCCGCAACCTATAATGAACAGACAGGCCACAAAATAATAGAAACTGTTGATATTTTCGCCCGGAATGAACAGCAGGGCACCGATGCCGAACAGGATGAGACCCGTCAGCACACCGGCCCTGTAGCCCCAGCGTGAAATGATTTTACCCGCCGGAATGGCCATCAGGAAATAGCCGCCGTAGATGGCGGCCTGGACCAGGCCCGATTTGGCACGTGTCAGTTCAAACGCGTCCTGAAAGTGTTTGTTCAGCACGTCCAGGATGTTGTTGGCGATGCCCCAGAGAAAGAAGAGCGAGGTCACCAGGATGAACGGCAGCAGATAGCTCCTGCCGTCTTTGGTTTCGTAGATTTTCATCAGCTTTTACTTATTTCGAGTCCTTTTTGTGACAAAGTCATATCCACAAACCTTGCCTTGTTGTTGGGCGGGTTCTGTGTCAGTATCTTGCGGATGCGGGCCGCGGCCTCCTCATCCTTGGCAATCATATAGATGTATCCTCCGCCTCCGGCGCCGGGCAGTTTGTAGCCCAGGCAGAGGTCGTCCACCTGGCGGGTGATGGCCTCCACGGCAGGCGGGTTGGTACCTGCGTCGAGCCGCTGGTTGAGCGTCCAGTTCTTGCGGAGTTCGAGACCCAGCCTCGTGAAGTCGTTGAGCTGGATGGTCTCATACATGTCAATGGCCTGTGCCTTGATAGCGTCGGCGGTGGCAAGCGTCTCGCCGCGGTTCAGGAACATGCCGCGCACTATCTCGGCCAGGATACCCTTGGCGGTTCGGGTGATGCCTGTATAGTAGAGCAGGTGGCAGCGCTGGTATTCGGGCGATGTCCACAGCGTGTCGGGCAGCCAGCGTACGATGGGCTGCTGGCACCATCCGGGCTGGGTCTGCAGCAGCTTCACGCCGTGCAACACACCGCCATACTGGTCCTGCCAGCCGCCGCCCGTGGTGAGCAGTTGTTCCAGCACCAGCGTGCGGTTAGAAATGTCATATTTGTCCCACTTCAGTCCGCAGAACTCGCTCACAGCACCCAGCACCGTCGAGGCCAGGATGGACGATGTGCCCAGTCCCGAGCCGGCAGGTATGGCACTCAGTGTCGTCATCTCGATACCCGTTCCGAAGGCTTTGAGCTGGTCGGACAGGCTCGCGAAGTGCTGATCGTTGAACCGGGGGTCGAAACCGGCCAGCACAAGTGCCGCTTTCGGAATGGAGAAGGGCGAGCCCACCTTGTTGAACTGCTGCAGTTCCTGCCAGGACGTGATTTTCTCCACAGCACCCAGGTCGATGCTCCTCAGGGTGATGTCGAACGTAGGGGAGGGTTTCATATAGACCTGCAGTGGGGGCTGTCCGTTCAGCTCGATGGCCAGGTTCACCACGTTGCCGCCGTTCATCAGCGAGTAGGGCGGCGTGTCGCTCCATCCGCCGGCAATGTCAATGCGCACGGGCGAACGGCTCCACACAATCTGGTCGCTGTGCACCGACAGGCGGGGCTCCTGAGGCTGCATCATCGTCTCGGTCAGACCTTCGCGCATCAGGGCGAACGCCTGCTCCTCATATCCGGGTCCTGTGGGGGTCACGGGAGCATTGGGCGCATTGTGGGGCAGCAGGCCGGCCAGACGTGCGCGGAACATGGCATCCTGAATCCGTTTCATACGGTCCTCGTCGCCGTCCAGCTGCGCGGGGGCCGGCAGTCCGGCATCGGCCCATTCCCGGGCAGCATCGTCCAGGTCGAGCTGGTAGAACACCGAGCGGGCATGATTTTGGGCCAGTTCGCTCCAGTTCATTTTCCTGAAGGTTTCGCGCTGGGCAAAGAGACGGCGCAGGTTGGCATAGGCCGAAATCTCGTCGGCGCTCACCTTGCGGGCCTCTTTCCAAAAGGCGGCACCCTCCGGACAGCTCCGTGCGTCCAGCATCCAGCGGATGACCAGCCCCAGTTTCGTCACGTCGCGCATCACGGGGAAGAGCCTTGCGCTCTGCAGGTCGCTGTTGCCTTCTATGTCGTCGGCCTTCAGGCCGCGGGCTTCCAGCCACCGTCCCACCGGCTGCTCCAGATAGAGCGGGTCGTCCTTGAGGGCTCCTTTGAATTTGTCGTTCATGCCGTAGGGGCGTGCCGTCCATTCGTCGTCGCCCATTGGCGCCACGTCGAGACACTGTCCTGCGCCCAGTGTGAGGCTCCAGTCGTTACGGGGCACTCCCGTCACGATGTTCCGCTGGGTCAGTTTCCAGCTCTTCGGAATCCACGAGTTCTCAATCCACATCTCCGAGTTGTCAGCTGTGCGGGACTCCTCCACCCAGCTGTTCTGGATAAACATGGCGGGATGGGGCTTCACGCGGTGCAGCAGGATGCTGCGCTGGTCCTTCACACTGTTCTGTACGGCCAGGGTCGAGGAAATCATCTCCCTCGATGTGCCATAGTGATGGAACTCTCCTCCGGATAAAGGCAGAATAGCCACCTTCAGTCCGTTCAGTTCGGTATCCTTGATTCGGGGATGTTTGCCCAGGGCCGGTCCGAAATCCGAATAGAGGTCGTAGCTCCTGACCTGTCCTTTGTCGTCGGTCGAACGCTCCATGAGCAGCTTCACGGCCTTGTCGCTCAGAATCCAGATACCGATATCCATCAGCGTCAGATAGTCGCGCATCAGTCCGGCCTGCTCCTGCAGCGAGGGCTTCTGGATCATGAAGTCCAGGCGTTCGGGGTCTTTCCTCGACATCACAAAGACACCGTGGTTCTGGGCCAGCGATGGCTCGGCCCACAGGCCGTAGCACACCACGTCGGCATCCGGAATCCGCTGCAGGGGACGCGAT
>CAJOOX010000229.1 GCA_905236195.1 uncultured Bacteroidales bacterium | reverse complement strand
CGGTAGTCTTCATGGATAAACAAAAAATCCCACCCGAATAACGGATGAGATTTTCATATGGGGTTATTGATTTGTTTATTTCAGCGAATTGAGAATGGACTGAATCTTCTCGAAGGTTGTGATACGTGTCGGCACCAATGGCAGACGCAATACATTCTCGCAACGTCCCATTGCATTGAGCATGGCTTTGACACCGGCGGGATTGCCGTCGACAAACAGGAGTTTGAAGAGTTCGGCAAAACGGTGATGAATGGGCAAAGCGTTCTGATAATCGCCTTCGATGGCCAGACGTACCATACGGCTGAATTCCTTCGGGAAAGCATTGCCGATAACGGAAATCACGCCTACTGCCCCGAGGGTAATCAGCGGGAAGGTTATTCCGTCATCGCCAGAAAGAACGTTGAAATGGCGGGGCTTCTTCTTGATAATGTCATCAATCTGGTCGAAATTGCCGGAAGCCTCCTTGATGGCGATAATGTTTTCGCAATCGTTGGCCAGCCGGAGCGTCGTGGCAGCCGTCATATTTACGCCGACTCGCCCTGGCACATTATAGAGTATTACAGGTACGGGAGAAGCCTGGGCGATGGCCTTGAAATGCTGGTAGAGACCCTCCTGGGAAGGTTTGTTGTAATAAGGAACCACACTCAGGATAGCGTCCACATCGTGGTAATCGCCGGTCTGGAGTTCGTTGACAACAGCCTGGGTGTTATTTCCTCCGCAACCGATAACGATGGGAATCTGCCCCTTGACTTCCTCAACCACGAGCTGTTTGATGTTCACTTTCTCTTCGGCTGTAAGTGTAGGAGTTTCAGCGGTTGTGACAAGGATAGCCAAGAAGTCGGCTCCGCTGTCTATCTGATAACGTACAAGATGACGCAGGGCTTCGTAATCGACCGAGAAGTCGCTTTTGAAAGGCGTTATGAGGGCTATGCCCATGCCTTGAATTTTTCTAGACATATAATAATATTAAATGATTATCTTTTATAACATTCCCTTGGAGGAAGGCAGTTCCATGTGGGTTATATCCCGTCGGACAGCCATCTTGAGGGCTCGGGCCAACGCTTTGAAAATACCTTCGATTTTGTGATGCTCGTTCTCCCCTTCAGCCTTGATGTTGAGATTGATGCGAGCGGCGTCGGAGAAAGACTTGAAGAAATGGAGGAACATTTCGGTAGGCATCTCCCCTACTTTTTCGCGATGGAATTGTGCATCCCATACCAGCCAGGGACGTCCTCCGAAATCCAAAGCCACCTGGCAGAGACAATCGTCCATGGGCAGACAGAAGCCGTAGCGTCCGATGCCGCGCTTATCGCCCAGGGCCTTTGCAATTACTTCACCCAGAACGATGGCGGTATCCTCTATGGTATGGTGTTCGTCCACTTCCAAATCGCCGTGAGCCTCAATTTCGAGATCCATTCCCGAATGTTTGGCAATCTGTTCGAGCATATGGTCGAAGAATCCCAGACCGGTGGAAATATGAGCCTGTCCGTGACCGTCGAGATCCACCCGGATCCGGATGTCGGTTTCCTTGGTGGCACGATGCACTTCGGCCGTCCTCTCCCCTCCTATCAGTCGGGCTGCAATGTCGCTCCAGTTGTCGGAGATGAGAATGCAGTCGTCGGTCAGACCTGCTTCTTCGAGCATTGTCCGCCCCTCTTCATAAGGCTGCAGCAGGATGCCTTTGCAGCCAAGATTGTGTGCCAACCGGATATCTGTGGGACGGTCACCGATAACGATGGAGTTCGCCAGATCATAGACTTCGGAATTGAAATATTTGGTCAGCATGGCTGTGCCTGGCTTGCGCGTGGGAGCATTGTCTGACGGCCAGGAAGGATCAATGTAAATGTCGTCGAAAGTCACCCCCTCTCCTGCCAATGTTTTCAGCATGAGTTCGTGGGGCCCCCGGAAGGCTTCCAGCGGATAATTCTCGGAGCCCAGTCCGTCCTGATTGCTGACCATTACCAGTTCCCAGTCCAGTTTTTCCCGTATCATGGATAACGAAGAAATCACGTTAGGAAGGAACTCCAACTTGTCGTAACTGTCAATCTGATAAGTTACGGGAGGTTCTACGATAATGGTGCCGTCACGATCGACAAACAGTACTTTCTTCATCCTATTTTATATTCTTTGAGTGCGGAAATAATTTCTTCGTTTTCGGAAGGCGTGCCCACCGTGATACGCAGACAGCCCTTGCAGAGGGTTACCCGATTCCGGTTGCGGACAATAATGCCGCGCTCGAGCAGGTATTTGTAGGTATTGTCGGCGTCATAGACTTTCACCAGCAGGAAGTTTGCATCCGACGGATAAATCCGATCAACACACTCCAACGTGTTCAGGCGGTCGCGAAGCATGTCCCGCTGCTGTAGAATTTCTTTCACTGCCTTGTCTTTATCCGCTATGTTATCCAAAACCCTGAGCGCCTGTTTCTGGGTCAGGATATTGACATTATAGGGATATTTTACGTTATTCATCAGGCGGATAATCTCCTCTCCCGCAAAAGCCATGCCCAAACGGATGGCGGCCTGTCCCCACGCTTTGGAGAAGGTCTGGAGCACCATCATGCGGGGATAGCGTTCCAACTCGCGAAGCAGCGAAGGCTGGGACGAAAAGTCGATGTAGGCTTCGTCCACAATCGTAATGCCGCGGAAGTTGTCGAGAAACCATTGGATATCCTCCCAACGTAAAGCGTTGCCCGAGGGGTTGTTGGGCGAACAGAGAAACACCAGTTTCGTGTTATCGTCGATCCGGGCCTTCATCCCGTCGAGATCCAGTTGGAATTCGGGTTTCATCGGCACAGAACGATATTCAATGTCGTTGATGTCTGCACAGACCTGATACATGCCATAGGTAGGTGCCGGAGCAACCACATTGTCAATGCCGGGGCGACAGAAAATACGGAAAGGCAAGTCGATGGCCTCGTCGGAACCGTTGCCCAGAAATATCTGGGTCTCCCGTACCCCTTTGAGTGCCGCAATCTTGCGTTTTACGGCAATCTGCAGAGGATCAGGATACCGGTTTACGTCCGAATTATAGGGATTCTCGTTGGCATCCACATATACGCGGGCCTCCCCCGTGAACTCGTTGCGGGCACATGAATAAGGCTCAAGCGCCAGGATGTTGGGACGAACTAAATCTTTGAGCATAGTTTTATTTCTTTAATCTGACTGCCACGGCATTGCGGTGAGCATCCAACTGTTCGTTTTCGGCCATAGTCATAATGACGGGACCGAGCGTCCGGAGGCCTTCCTGAGAGAGTTCCTGGAAGGTGATTTTTCGCATATAACTGTCCAGGTTGACTCCGTTGTAGGCTTTGGCGTAGCCGTTGGTGGGAAGGGTGTGATTGGTGCCCGAGGCATAATCGCCGGCACTCTCGCAACTGTATGGACCCAGGAAGACACTACCGGCATTACGTACCCTTTCGGCCAGCTGGAGATAGTTCTTCGTATTTATAATAAGGTGCTCGGGGGCATATTCGTTGACGATATCCATCAGGTCTTCATCGTTGCGGAGCACCACGATTTTGCTGTGAGAGATGGACTTGCGCGTGAGTTCCTGTCGCTTGAGTTTTGCCAGTTGGCTTTCCATCTCCAGTTCGAACCGTTGGGCAAACGCATCATCGGTGGTAAAGAGCATCGCCTGGGAATCGGCGCCGTGTTCGGCCTGCGACAGGAAATCCGAAGCCACATAGGCCGGATTACTCTCGCCGTCGGCCACCACAGCCACTTCCGAAGGGCCGGCAGGCATATCAATGGCCACGTCCTTCAGGGAAACCAGCTGTTTCGCCATTTGGACATACTGGTTGCCGGGACCGAAAATCTTATAGACTTTGGGCACGCTTTCCGAACCGTATGCCATCGCCCCGATGGCCTGAACACCTCCGACCTTGAATACTTTCGTCACGCCGGCCTTCCAGGCGGCATAGAGAATCGCGCGGTTTACGGTCCCGTCCTTGGAGGGCGGAGTGCAGAGCACAATCTCGGGACACCCGGCAATGCGGGCAGGAATGGCCAGCATCAATACTGTGGAGAAAAGCGGGGCTGTTCCTCCAGGTACATAGAGGCCGACTTTATCAATAGGTACGGCTTTCTGCCAACAGAACACACCCGGCGTTGTTTCCACCTTCTGACTGGTGTGATGCTGCGACATATGGAACTTCGCGATGTTCGATTCTGCGTGGTCGATGGCTTCCGCCAAAGCGGGGTCGATATTCTTACGGGCCTCTTCGAATTCGGCCTCCGAAACCTGCAGGTTGTCCAGCTGTGCGTGGTCGAATTTCTCCTCAAGCGCCTTCAGCACCAGGTCTCCCCCCTCGCGAATCTGAGTGAGGAGGTCGGATACCAAGTCCCGAAGCTGGGAGTTGTCAAATGTGGGCCGCTTTACGATATCAGCCCATTGCGAACGTTCCGGATAGAGATATT
This sequence comes from uncultured Bacteroidales bacterium, assembly GCA_905236195.1. Classification (GTDB taxonomy): domain Bacteria; phylum Bacteroidota; class Bacteroidia; order Bacteroidales; family UBA3663; genus Liminaster. The sequence goes on along the minus strand of CAJOOX010000229.1, from coordinate 8,656 downwards.
TAGTCATTGGATAATTTTCTCAATATTTAGCGCCAAGATACCCTGGGCACCTACATTTTTCAGTTTTCCTACCAAATCCCAAAGGACTTTTTCCGAAATGACTGTGTGGACGGAATGCCAACCTTGGGTGGCCAGCGGAATGACGGTGGGAGAAGTCACGCCGGGCAGCATCTTCAACACATCGTCAAGCGAACTGTCAGGCACATTCATCATCACGTATTTTTTGTCTTCGGCATTACGGACGGCGTCGAATCGGAACAGGAGTTCGTCGAGAATTTCGAGTTTCTCCTGGTCGAGGCCGTTATTGGCAATCAGTACTGCTTGGCTCTCCATCACGCACTCCACCTCTTTCAGCCGGTTGGATACAAGGGTCGAACCGGAACTTACGATATCGAAAATTCCGTCGCCGAGACCGATATTGGGCGAAATCTCAACCGAACCCATGATGACGTGGATATCGGCCTTGATGCCTTTCTCATCGAGAAAACGGCGGAGAATATTGGGGTAACTGGTTGCAATGGTCTTGCCGTTGAACCACTCCAGACCGGGATAGTCAATCAGCGCGGGAATCGCCAGCGAAAGACGGCATTTGGAGAACCCGAGTTCCTTGACAATACGTGCGTCCTTTTCGCGCTCCCGGAGTTCGTTCAGACCCACGATGCCGATGTCTGCTACTCCGTTGGCCACACATTCCGGGATATCATCATCGCGAAGGTAAAGCACCTCCAACGGAAAATTGCTCGATGGGATGAGAAGCGTTCGCTTGGCATTGCTCAGTTTGATACCGGATTCTTTGAGAAGTTCCATGCAGTCGTCGAAAAGACGGCCTTTGCTTTGAATAGCTATACGTAACATATGCTGTTTTCTTTATTTTTCTTCATTGGTTGTTGTCTGTATGACGGCAAAGATAGCGCAAATTTCTTAAAAATACAAACTTTTGGCTGAAAAAAATCCGCTTTCCAAGCAAAAAGATGCCTTCTTGCATATTATTGCGTAAAATATTCCCCGAAATATTTGGTTTTGTCATCTGAAGTCGCTATCTTTGTAGCATGAAATCAAAGAAAAATTCTCATACGCATCTCCCCCTCTCCGATGTGCGGCCCAAGAAAAATCTGGGACAGCATTTCCTCACGGATTTGAGTATTGCCCAGCGTATTGCCGGGACCCTCGATGTCGCTCCCGGGTTGCCCGTTCTGGAAGTCGGCCCCGGCATGGGAGTGCTGACGCAATATTTATTGGACAAAGATCTGCGTGTTGTCGAACTGGATGCCGAATCGGTGTCCTATCTCAAACTGCACTATCCGTCTTCTCTTGACCGTCGAATCATCGAAGCGGACTTTCTGAAAATGGATTTGCGTCAGTTATTCGAGGGTAAACCCTTTGCACTCATCGGCAATTATCCTTATAATATTTCATCACAGATTTTCTTCCGTGTGGTGGACCATAAAGACATCATTCCCCTGTGTTCCGGCATGATTCAGAAAGAAGTAGCCAAGCGTCTTGCCGCTCTTCCCGGCAGCAAGGACTACGGGGTGCTCACGGTGTTGATTCAGGTTTGGTATGATGTGGAATATCTGTTTACGGTGGGTAATGAAGTTTTCAACCCGCCGCCGAAAGTTCAAAGCGCTGTCATCCGGCTCCGTCGCAACGATTGCGAATCCCTCCCCTGTTCGGAAAAAGATTTCCGGACTTTGGTCAAGAATGCGTTCTCCATGCGCCGCAAGACGCTTCGAAATGCACTCCGGGCACTCATTCACGAATGGAAACCGGACGAAGCGGATGCCATACTTTCAGAATCGCTTTTCGACCAAAGGGCCGAACAGCTTTCGTTACAGCAATTTATTGATTTAACGGTCAGATTACGTTCATGATACCTCAGGAAACTGTCCAGAAAATACTAGACACAGCCCAGATTTTCGATGTTGTTTCGGAATTCGTCTCGCTTCGGCGACGCGGACAGAATTATGTCGGACTATGTCCGTTTCACAACGAGAAGACCCCTTCTTTTTCGGTGTCTCCCTCCCGCAATATTTGCCATTGCTTTTCGTGCGGTAAAGGAGGTTCGCCTGCAGGTTTCCTTATGGAACATGAACAGATGACCTATCCCGAAGCCCTGCGCTGGTTGGCCAGGAAATACAATATCGAGATTCAGGAACGGGAGCTGACCCCCGAGGAACAGGCTGCCCAGACTGCTCGCGAAGGGATGCTTCAGGTCAACGACTGGGCCCGTAAAACCTGGGAGAATGACCTCTGGAATACAGAGGAGGGCCGCAACTACGGCGTGACCTATTTCATGGGACATCGCAAACTGCAGGAAGCAACCATCAAACGTTTCCATCTTGGCTATTCCCTGAAGGATAAATTTGAATTCTGCACTAGGGCGCTTTCAGCCGGACATAAACGGGATTATATTCTTTCGACTGGTCTTTGTTACGGAGATCCAGGACAACGTCCCGTCAACCGTTTCCGAGGCAGGGCCATCTTCCCCTATCTCAACCTCTCAGGACAGGTTGTCGCTTTCGGCGGACGCATTTTGGACAAAGTGGACCATGCTGCCATGAAATATGTCAATTCGCCGGAATCGGAAATTTACCGCAAGAGCAATATGCTATATGGTATCTATGAAGCCAAACAGTCTATTGCCAAACGTGATAAAGTCTTTCTGGTTGAAGGTTATTTCGATGTAATCACGATGGCTCAGGCCGGCATAGAAAATGTAGTGGCCTCTTCAGGCACGTCGCTCACCTCCGGACAGATTCAGATGATAGCCCGTTTCACCCACAATATAACTGTCCTTTATGACGGAGATTCTGCTGGTATTCGTGCATCGTTGCGCGGTATCGACATGCTGCTCCTTGAGGGCATGAATGTCAAGGTGCTCCTCCTCCCCGACGGAGAAGATCCAGACAGTTTCGCCCGCTCGCATTCCGCTACGGAATTGGAGGAATACATCCGACAGCACGAACAGGATTTCATCCGTTTCAAAACCAACCTTCTGATGAAGGATACAGAGAACGACCCGCTCAAAAAGTCGCAGGTGATTCAGAATATCCTGCAAAGCATCGCCCTGATTCCTGATTCCATTACTTCGGCGGTTTATATCCGCGAGACCTCCCAGCAGGTGCATATCTCAGAACAGCAGCTCACCGATTATCTCAACAAATTGCGTGAGAAAAACTACGCTGCAGAACTGCGCCGACAGGAAGCCGAACAACGTCGTGCCGAAGCTCAGGCTGCCTTGGAAGCCAAACGCACCGAAGAAGGGACATCGGCCGAATCTATTCCGACAGAGGCTCCGTTGTCAGCAGAATCCGAACTTCCCGCCCTCAATCCTGAGCCCGCCCGAAAAACGGCAGTTCCCAACCGGATTACTGACCAGTATGAACGTAATCTGCTCCGCTATATTGTGCGGAACGGAGGGCAGACATTCCTTCTCAAATACAACGACGAAACCGGTGCCTTGCAGAGCGAGGAATGGCGTGTGATAGACTTTATCGGCAATGAACTGATTTCGGGAGACATCACCTATGAATTCCGCCACCCAGTCTATGCCCGGATGTTCCAGATGGCGCTGGATGCTACGGAAGATCAGCAGAAACCTTTCAACGGTATCGCATTTTTTGTCAATCAGCCCGACCCGGAAATTTCACAGACAGCCCTCAAATTGGCCGACGACCGCTATGAAGGGCTTTCCTTTGTCGACAACATTGAGGATATGTCATTCCTGGTTCCCCGTGCTATTATGGAACTGAAATGTGCGGTCGTACGGGAACAAATCAATCAGCTCCAGGACGCATTGCGCCAACCGGGAGCTGATTTCAGGACGATAATGACCGAATATAATAACCTGACGGCCTTGAAGAAAAAGTTCGATAAGATTATCGGCGAACGTATTGTCACAAATTAAAGGGTAAAACACTTGGGTATAGGCAATTCGAAACGCATCTGCCTGTGAGTGCGCGGATGTATGAACTGCAGCACGCTGTTATGAAGCATCAGCCTTCCGCAGGGATTGGTTTTTGCTTCATATTTTTTGTCGCCGGCCACAGGGTGTCCCATTTCGCTCATATGCACGCGAATCTGATTCTTGCGTCCGGTCAGAATCAGGATATCCAGCATCGAGTAGTTTCCTTTGGTTTTTATCACCTTGTACCGTGTCACGGCCAACTTGCCATCTTCCGGAATATCGGTCGAATAGACGCGATAGGCATCGTTCTCGGTCAGATAGGAAACACATTCGCCCTCTTCTTTTTCGGGGACGCCTTCCACCACAGCTACATAACGGCGTTCTACAACATAGTTGTTCCAGGCATCTCTCAAGAGGTTCATCGTCTCCCGGTTTTTGGCAAAAATCAGAATGCCCGAAGTATATTGGTCCAGACGGTGTACGATGTAGGCATGCCCGTGTCCATAGCACCGTTGTATGTAACGTTCCACAATTCCCTGACAGGTGTATTCCCGGTTGTTGGGAACCCCAACCGAAAGCAGTCCGCTTTTCTTCTCCACAACGATCAGGTCGTCATCTTCATAGAGCAGGTTGACCATCCTGTTTTGGAAGGTCACATACGGGCGGGTGAGATTGATGGAAAGTACGTCTTCGGGACCAATCGGAGCATTATACTGGGTCGTAGGCACACCGTTGATCATGCAGTGTTGTCGTTTCAGATAACCCTTGATGGTTGTGTTAGATCGGCCGGCCAATACAACATTCAGAAATTTCAGAAGCGTAGTTTGTTCCTTCGGCCGGTACTCTTCAATCTGATCTGGTTGAAAAGATCTTCTATTCGCATTCATAGAAAAACAGATACTTTATATGTCAAAACAGAGCCTTATAAACGCAGATTTAGGCACGAATCCTCGTTTTTTCGCTGCAAAGATATGTATTTTTTTCGAATTATTTGGAATTTTGAGAAAAAAAATGTATTTTTGCAGCAAGTTTTTTAAGAAACGTTATTAAAACAATGGATCTACTTAAAAGAAGAATGCACAAAGAAGGTGACTCCACCGTTATGGCGATGGCATGCGGTGTAGTTCTTGTCGGTGTGCTTTTATATTACTATCAGGCTCCCATCTGGCTTCTGCTTCTCATCATGGTGCCCCTGTTTGTAGCCTTTCTCATAGTACTCAATTTCTTCCGTTATCCTGAACGTCACTTTCAGGGCGACCGTCTGCACGATGTGATTGCCCCCAGCGACGGAACCATTGTGACCATTGAGGAAGTTTACGAGCCTGAATATTTCCAGGACCACCGTATTCAGATTTCCATCTTTATGTCGCTCACCAACGTTCATGCCCAGTGGAATCCTCTGGCCGGAGAGGTGCTTCGCGCCGAACATGAAGACGGACGTTTCAAGAAAGCTTATTTGCCCAAATCAAGTATCGAGAACGAACGTTCCACAATCGTCATCAAGAGTGATGCCGGGCCTGTCATTCTCATGCGCCAGATTGCCGGTGCCGTAGCACGCCGCATCGTAACCTACATTGTTGCCGGCGAACGTATCGAAATCGACGGCGAACTCGGTTTTATCAAGTTCGGTTCACGCATCGATCTCTTCCTCCCCCTCGATGCCAAGATTAACGTTAAAATGGGCGAAGCTGTGAAAGGCAACATTACAGCGATAGCAAAAATATGATATGAAACTCATCAATATTCCCAATATCATTACCAGCTGCAATCTTCTTTGCGGCTGTTTGGCTATCTACTTCGGCTTTCAGGGAGACCTGGGATATGCTTCACTCTCCATTGTCGGGGGCGCTGTCTTCGATTTCTTTGACGGCATGACGGCCCGTCTGCTTCACGTTTCGGGCCCCATCGGCAAGGAATTGGATTCGCTGGCCGATGATGTCACTTTCGGTGTGGCACCCTCTGTTCTCTGCTGGTCGCTGCTTGTCAAATACGGCATGGGCTCCTGGGCACTTATTGCATTCCTGATGGCAGCATTCTCAGCCCTCCGTCTGGCCAAGTTCAACTGCGACGAACGTCAGACCACCTCCTTCATCGGACTCCCCACCCCCGCCAACGCCCTCTTTTGGATTGGTATGGTCTATCTGCAGGAGATTCCCTTCATGCAGTGGCTTTATAATCCCGTTATACTCATCCCGCTGATGCTGGTCATGAGCTTACTCCTCATCTCCGAGCTCCCGATGTTCTCGCTTAAGATCAAATGGGACCATGCCGGATGGAAGGACAATGCCTGGAGCTACAGTCTCGTAATAGCCGCTGTTATCTGTGGTATTATTTGTGCGCTTGGCGGACATTTTGCAGCCACCCCCGCCCTCTTGATTCTCACATATATAATAATGAGTATCGTCAAGAACGCCCGTTCCTCCGCCAAGTAATTCATTTTACTTTGCATTCATTCCCTTATGTACCTCTTTGGATGTTTACCCGTTCTTCTGCTCATCGCAGTTGTGATGGTTTTCGCCATCTTCGGTCGCACGGTTGAAATGTTGGGCGCCACAGTCATTTGGCTTTGGGACTCGTTCGCCAACCTTTTCCGGTCTGCGGCCAACCAGAAGCGCGTATTCAACCCCTGGACTGGCAAATTCAACTTTGACCCTCTCCGCAAGGAGACCTATTCCTCCGCATCTTCGGATGCAGAGTCTTCCGCCCACAATAAGATTTACGGACCTTCTGACGGCGAATATATCGACTTCGAAGAAATAGTTTAATTGGACCATTGGACTATCGTCTTAATTGGACTATTGGACAATTTTACAATTGGACAATTGTCTCATCGGCTCAGAAATAGTGAAATTGTCAAATTGTCAAATGGTCAAATAGTGAAATGGTGAAATGGTCAAATCGTCAAATAAAACATCACCGTGAACATTGCAGCTATCTCCTCTCCTGCCGGCATCGGCGGATTGGCTGTCATCCGCATCTCCGGACCTGACAGTATCTCGATTGTTGAAAGCGTATTCCGGCCCTTCCGCCGCGAACATATCCTCACAGAACGTCCCTCCCATACGCTCACTTTCGGCAGCATTGTGGGCAATGGCGGCAATCTCATCGACGAGACTGTGGTTTCGCTCTATCGTGCGCCCCATTCTTTCACTGGCGAAAACGTGGTTGAGATTTCGTGTCACGGGTCACAGTATATCCAGCAGACACTTCTCAAACTGCTCATCTCGCACGGCTGCCGACTGGCCGAACCGGGAGAATTCACTCGTCGCGCTTTCCAGAACGGACGTATGGATCTGTCTCAGGCCGAAGCTGTTGCCGACCTCATCGCTGCAAATTCGCGTGCATCCCACCGGCTGGCAATGTCCCAAATGAAAGGCTCGTTCTCCCGTCGTCTCTCTGCCCTGCGCGACCAGCTGATAGAACTCTCCTCCCTACTCGAACTCGAACTTGACTTCTCCGAGGAGGAAGTGGAATTTGCCAATCGTAAGCAGCTCAAAGACCTTGCTGCCGACATCCATGCTCAAGTCTCCACGCTTGCAGAATCCTTCCGTACAGGCGACGCCATACGCAACGGTATTCCTGTCACTATCATCGGCGAGACCAATGCCGGCAAGAGTACTCTGCTCAACCTCCTCCTCGGCGATGACAAAGCCATCGTGAGCGAAGTCAAGGGTACCACCCGCGATGTGATTGAAGATACCGCGACACTGAACGGAACCCTGCTCCGGTTCATCGATACTGCCGGTATTCGCGATACCGACGACAAAGTAGAACGGCTCGGTATATCCCGAACCTACCAGCGGCTCGACCGTGCGGCCATCGTGGTTTGGATGATTGACGGCACCCGTCTGGGCGATGCCAGCCTGACGGAAGAGCTGGCCGAAGATGCCATCCGAACGCTTCGCCACATCATGCCCTATCTGCATCGCGAACAACGGCTCATCATCTGCATTAATAAAGCGGATTTGGTTTCAAAAACCCAGTTGCAACGCAATCTTCCCACCCTGCAGGGTTCCCTTAACCTTGCCCTCCAGGGAACGGACATCGACCTGTCCTCATCATCCGAACTGACCTATGTCACACTTTCCGCCAAGGAAGGTACTGGCGTTTCGCTTCTTCGCGAAGCCATTTCACGCGCTGTAGCCATTCCCGAGATGCGCGAAGGTGATGTCATTGTTACCAATCTCCGCCATTATCAGGCCCTCACCGATGCCGATGCTGCCATACTCCGCGTTTCCGCCGCCCTCGAGGCAAACCTCTCCGGCGATCTCATTGCCGAAGATCTGCGTCAATGCAACTTCCATCTCGGTTCCATCGTAGGTCAGGTCACCAATGATGAAATCCTCTCCTCCATCTTCTCCCGCTTCTGCGTGGGAAAGTGATTTTTTGCAAAGAAAAGCATACTATCTGCAAATACAGCTCATAATTCGCTTTATTTCAAGCATTAAGAATTGTGCCCATTTTTGCAGATTATTGATTTTTAACTTCGATATTTGCAGATTATCCCCCATTTTGTCCCCCATCTGTCCCCCGAGATAACCGAAAATTGCCGAGGGACAAAAATATCTCATAGGTGGTGATTTACGCTTTCACATGTTATTTTGGAAGATATACATTCCAACTTATACAATGTAACGCTCCACCTTCTTTTGCTATCTCTTTTTTCATTTCTATTTGACGAATATTGCAATTAGGGAAAGCAGTTTGAATATATTGTAAGGCTATTGCATCTTCGTCAATATCAAATTT
>CAJOOX010000228.1 GCA_905236195.1 uncultured Bacteroidales bacterium | reverse complement strand
TGCCGGAATCGTAGCGATGAGGATGGAATCGATACGGTCGAGGACGCCCCCGTGGCCTGGGATGATGTTGCCGCTGTCCTTCACGCCGGCCTTGCGCTTGAACAACGACTCAATGAGATCGCCCATCAATCCGAAGACCTCGACCAGCAAGGCCATTACAATCCAATGCCAGACAGTGAAAGTGAATTCCATGGCTTTGAAGTATGGGATGTAGGAAATCCCGACGGCGAGCGCGGCCGTCAGCACGCAGCTGATGAGGAAGCCCTCCCATGTCTTGCCGGGGGAGATGCTCGGGGCCAACTTGTGCTTGCCGAACAGCGATCCGCCGAGATAGGCGAACGTGTCGGAGGCCCATATCAGGATGAGGAAAGCCAACACCTGCGCGGGGCTTTGCACACTCCACACAAAAAAGAGTACACACAACGGCAACGCAATCCAAACCAGGGATAACAGTCCCATGCCGATGTTACGGACGGGATCCTCGTGGTGACCAATCAGTTCCGGAAGGAAGACGGCCACGACAGAGAGCAGGAGCATAACCCCTTCGAAGGGCAATATCATAAGGTGAATGCCGGGCTCGTGCGGAAGTCCCCGCACAAAAAGATAGAGCTGCGAGGCAAAAAGGAAGGCCAGCGCCAGGGTAATGCCGGCTATATTTGCGAAAGGCCAACTCCTTTTGAGTTCCGGCGTCTCGTACATCTTGTATAATTCCCGTATTCCGACAATAATGAGGAAAAAGGCCAGCGGCACCGCCACCCAAGGGGTGAATACCGCCGCCACCATCAAGGCGACATAGACCGTGCCCGAAACAGTTCTAATCAGCAGGTTGCGCATGTTGAGGGGGTCTTTCGTCCAACAAAAGCAGTATGTAGCGAGGCTGCTGCGGGGTGCGAACCTCTTTGCCGTCCGCCTTGGGCAGCACGGTCGGGGTAACGAACTCCATACCGGCCTCCTTGCCGAATTTCTTGTTCCGTTCGAGGGCGTGTTCCAAGTCGGGCACAATGTCACTCATACGCGAAATCACAATCACGTCTTTGGCGATGTTGCGCAGGGATACGAACCGCGCCACCGGCTGGGTGAATCCAATGCTGCCGGTGCGCGCCACCAAACAGGTGGAGAGCGCAACCACCGCATCCACAGGCATGTGCACAGAAATGGCGTTGACATAGTTCATCTGCGCCTGCTCCAAGTCCGGACAGAGGTTGTTATGAGTGCATAACACCGCGTTGTACTGCTGATCCTCGGCCAGCATCTTCAGGAATTTGAGGCGGTCCTGGCGCGTGTGACAGCGCAGAATCTTGCCGCCATTGGTCTGGAAGTTCTGCCAGAACTCGACATGGAAGTCGGTCATAGGTGCCAGATACTCCAACGACGGCTGAATGTCCTCAATATGGTCGTGCGACACGGTGCTCTTCCGGATAACACCGCGGATATATTCTTTGTCTGTAATGAAATTGGACTCGTTTGGGCTCATTATTCTTCGGGATTCGTGGAAACAGGGGCTTCTTCGTCCGGTTTGCCATCCGGTTCGGAAATGGTTTCAGAAGCGTTCTCGGTTGTGTTTTCGGCAATCTCACTCTCGGTCGGCTCGTCTTCCGTGGCAAAAGGACGCGGTCCTAAGATGCGCTTTACATCCTCGGTGAAGATGACCTCGCGCTCCAAAAGCAGCTTCGCCAACGTCTCCACCTTCTCGTAATTGTCGGTGAGGATTTGCTTGGCACAAGCGTAGGCTTTCTCGATGAGCAGATGGATGCGCTCGTCAATTTCCTCGGCGGTCTTCTCGCTGTAGGGCTTGGTCATGCTGTACTCCTGCTGACCAGTTGAGTCATAGTAACTTATATTGCCGATTTTCTCATCCAAACCGTAATAGACGACCATGGCGTAAGCCTGCTTGCTCACCCGTTCGAGGTCGTTGAGAGCACCAGTGGAGAGCTTGCCGAAGAAGACCTCCTCGGCGGCACGACCACCCAGCGTGGCGGCCATCTCATCGAAGAGTTGCTCGTAGGTCGTGAGCTGCCTTTCCTCCGGCAGGTACCAAGCCGCGCCAAGGGCTTTACCACGCGGCACAATGGTGACTTTCACCAACGGGGAGGCGTAGCGCAACATCCAGCTCACGCAGGCATGACCTGATTCGTGATAAGCGATGGTTTTCTTCTCCTCGGGGGAAATCACGCTGCCCCTGCGCTCCAGACCGCCGACAATACGGTCGACTGCGGCCAGGAAGTCAACCTTCTCTATCTGTTGTTTGCTCTGACGGGCTGCGATAAGCGCGGCCTCATTACAGACGTTGGCAATATCGGCACCCGAGAAACCGGGCGTCTGG
>CAJOOX010000227.1 GCA_905236195.1 uncultured Bacteroidales bacterium | reverse complement strand
TGGCATTTTCCATCTGCACGCGTGCCTCCTCAATCGAAGCGTCGTTCACACGCAGCGTGTTTGTGGTGGTCGCAATGCCGGCCGATGTTGCTTTCACGCCTGCACGGGCTTTGGCCAGATCGGCTTCTGCCTGGGCAAGACGGAGCCGGAATTCGGCATCCTCGATGATGACCAGCGTATCGCCTTTGTGAACAGTCTGGTACTCGTCGAAACAGATTTCCCTGATGAAGCCCGGCACACGGGTGTTGACGGGAGTGATGTGCTGATAGACGTTGGCATTGTCGGTCCATTCCACCTTTCCGAAATGGACAAAGCGGGAGATGACATAGAACAGAATTCCGCAGAGGAAGAGAAGGATGATGACGTTATAGAGTATGCGTTTGGTTGTACGTTTCATAAGGATGATGCTGTATATTTGAGTTTGTAATAATTATAGATGAGATTGATTCTCGCATTCACGAGGTTGAGGGAGGCCGAAAGCTTCATGTTCGATGCATCCAGCATGTCGGTCAGCAGCGCAAGATCGTTGTCGTAGCGGTTGGCTGTGACGGTATAGTTCTGGTCGGCCAGTTCCACGCTCTTCTCCTGGGTCCGCACTTCGGTGAACGAGGTGAGAAAATTGGTGTAGGCAGCCTGAATGCCGTTGTCGATGCCTTCATGGGCAACGGCGATATTTTCCTGGGCGCGGCGTACGTTCAGTTTGGCTTTGCGCAGGTTGCGGTTGTTTTTCCACAGCGACGAGAGCTGATACTTGACGCCCAGTCCCACGAACCAGTAGTTGTAGTTCATGTCGATGGTGGGCACTTCGATGGTGATGGGGCCGTCCATATGATCCTCGGCAACGAGGGCAAGCGACGGGAGGGAGGCGGCACGGGTGGCCTTGAGTTCCTGTTGCGAAATCTCATGGGCCAGCGTGGCCTGCTGCAGGCTGATATTGTTATTGTCGGCCAGCGTCAGCCATTCGTTTTCCGTGAGACGTTCGATGGGCATGTTCAGCAGGGTGGTGTCGGGCGCAATACGTGTGTCGGCAGGCAGATGCAGCGTGGTCACCAGCTGCTGGTTCAGGATATGCAGCCCGTCCATCAGTTTCACCTTCTGCAGTTCCAGAGTCTGGAGCTGGAGTTCGTAGCGGGTGATGTCGTTCTTGAGCACCGTGCCCTGTTCGCGGCGTGCCTCCATATTGCGGAGCACCTGCCGGGTGAGTGCGATGTTCTGGTCCAGCACCTTCACCTGGTTGCCGAGTTTGTATAGTTCGAGATAATACCCTGTGAGCAGGAATCTTACCTCCTGCCGGTTCTTCTGCAGGTCAAGGGCGGCCATCTGTTCGCCGAGCTCCGCCATACGGATACCGGCAGAGATGGCGCCGCCGGCATACAGCACCTGTGAGGCGGCCAGCGAGAAATTGTTCCCCCAATGGGGCATGTCGATACGTTCTCCTTCGCCGAAGTGACGGTTCATCAGATAACCGTCGCCCAGGTAGGAGCCAGAAAGTGAGACGTTGACATCAGGCAGCATCGCACTCTTGGCGGCAGCTACCGCTTCGGTCGAAGCGGCATGCGCTGTCGTGTAGGAACGGATGCTCTGCGATGCGGAATCGGCGATGGCATACAGCTCGTCGAGGGTCATCGTTCGCATGGTCTGAGCAGTGGCTATGGACACAGTGAGCCCTGTCGTCAGAATGGATAATAATAATTTTTTCATCGTTTTTGTTGTTTTCGTTTTGTTTGAGATGGAACGTCTGTAATACCTTATCACGCATAACTTATTCCAGACTTGGTGTTCCACCTGCCCTTTCGTTTTTGGCGCTACATCATCAGATTTTGCATTTCCATTCCGGCGTAGGCATTCTTTTTTTCGGCTGCAAAGATAGCGTTTTTTCCCCATTTGACCAAATTTCTATTGGGCAGAAAATGTGTTTTTTCACACCTTAGCCGACAACGTTGCGGAGTCGGGATGACAAAAAACGGGTTGGAAAACCTCCCGCCACCCATGAGTTTTGCGCTATTATTCCCCCTTTTTATAATTTTTTAGAAGGAGAAACACCTCTTATTTCCAAAATTTTCTGTATCTTTGCGCAGAAAATTATATTTTACGCTTTCACTATTTCTCAATCGGACAATTAACCGTTCGGCAGAAATAGTCAAATCGTCCAATAATGAAATAGTCAAATTGTCAAATAGTCAAATAGTGAAATCGTCCAATAGAGAAATAAAATCATGGAAGAGTCAACAACATTGATCGTCAGAATCCTGGTGGGCGGTCTTTTAGGCGGCCTCGTGGGACTGGAACGAGAACTGCGTTCCAAGGAAGCCGGGTTCCGCACTCACTTTCTGGTGAGCCTCGGCTCGGCCTTGCTCACCGTCATCTCGGCCTACGGCTACGATACTTTCTTTCGTGAGCATGCGGCAGACTTCGGTCTGACCTCGGCACTGAGTTTCGATCCCTCGCGTATAGCCGCACAGATTGTATCCGGCATCGGTTTCCTCGGCGCCGGCATCATTATTTTCCAGAAGAATGCAGTACACGGGCTGACCACGGCGGCAGGTCTCTGGGTGACGAGCGGTATAGGCATTGCCGTCGGAATGGGCCATTATGATTTTGCGGCCGCTGCCACAGTGATGGTGCTCTGTGTGCTTGAGGCGATGGTGGTGCTCAATCCCTATATCGGCACCAGGAATCTCAACGTCTCATTCATGACAACAGAGAGAGACAAGATTACAGAAGTGATGAACCGACTGAAGGCCGACGGCATCCGTGCCAAGATGAGCCAGCTCAAGATCAAACATGCCGATGCCGTGCCGCAATATACAGTCGATATAGAACTCCGCGTAAAACTCAAGGACTATGATCAGCGTATCCTTGATGTGCTGGAGGATATCGACGGATTGATAGTGGAGGAAAAGATGGAGGTGTAAAACAACCCCCTCACCTAAACATACAGGTTTAGGGAGGGGGATTTTTATCGTTTGTCCGGCACTCCGAACTTGAGCCACTTTTCCTGCTCGAAACGACTCTTGATGCCTGCTTTGCCCGAGATGAGATTC
>CAJOOX010000226.1 GCA_905236195.1 uncultured Bacteroidales bacterium | reverse complement strand
TTCTAGCCATACTCATGAGTAAGGCAAAAAGTTCATCTTCAACACCTAGGAACTTGCACCTTCCAACGTGTTTGGGATCCCTACCTTAACGCACATGATACGGTCTTTGGGATTGGGTACTAGCTCTTTATAAATCATTTTGTATACACCGAGATTGCGCCCACAACGGCGTGTCGCCCCCCACGCGGGGGCGTGGATTAAAATAGATACGGAAGTGCTTAGTCTTGGGGTGTAATGTTAACCAATAGCTGAATAGCGGCAGAAGGAAACATCTACTGTCTCTTGCGAATCTTCCAGCCTATGGCAGCCACGAGAAGGGTCATCAGCGGACTGATATAGTTGAAGAAACAATAGGGCAGATATGTCAGTGTAGCCACGCCGAGCACGGTGCTCTGCGTCATGCCGCACGTATTCCAAGGCACGAGTACGGATGTGACGGTGGCCGTATCTTCCGTCGTGCGACTCAGGAGCCGGGATTCCAAACCTTTACGTCTATAAGCATCTCTATACATATTGGCTGCCAGGACAATGGAAATGAACTGGTCGCCTGTTGTCACGTTGAGAAAGAGACAGGTTCCTACGGTAGAAGCGACGAGACTGAAGACACCACGCGCCATACGTAAAATGATCTGTGTTATGCTCTCTATCATCCTGCTGGCCACCATTGAAGCCCCGAAACACATCGCGCAGATGATAAGCCAGATGGTATTAAGCATCCCCGCCATACCCCGGGTGGCCACAAGGACATCCAAGGCCTCACTGCCTGTGGGAATGGCCGTTGAACCAAAATAAGTGATTGCCAGTCCGCGGGTCAGTTCACGGGGAGAAATCAACAAGTCGGGAGCAGGAGCTGTGCCGGAGGCGATAGCACTCAGAACATGCGGCTGCAGCACCAGCGCAGCCACTCCGGCGAGCACAGAAGAAAGAAAAAGGACTATGAGCGACGGCACACGACGGGCAATGAGAATACCCGTGACCAGCGGAACCAGAAGGGTCCATAGGGAAATGCGGAAAGTACGGTTCAGTCCTTCGGTATATTCGCTCACCTGCACAACAGCGTTCTGTTCGCCCGCCAATCCTGCCACGAGAAAAATGACGAGAGAGATGAGAAAGGAGGGAGCCGTGGTGTAGGTCATATAGCGGATGTGGGTAAAAAGGTCGGTTCCTGTAGCAGACGATGCCAGAATGGTCGTATCGCTCAGCGCCGACATCTTGTCGCCGAAATAGGCACCCGAGATGATGGCTCCGGCCGTCCAGGCCTCGTCGATGCCCAATGCCCGCCCGATGCCTATCAGAGCCACACCGATGGTGGCAATCGTGGTCCACGAGCTGCCGGACAGCAGGGACACAATCGCACAGATGATGCAGGTGCTGACCAGGAAATAATGCGGCGACATGAGCTGTACGCCATAATAGATGATGGTCGGCACCACTCCGCTCACCATCCACGACCCTGCAATCATGCCCACTGCGAGCAGGATGAGGAGCGTGATGGAAACATCGCCCAGGGTCTGTTTGATCTGCTTCTCAAATGAACTCCACGGAACCTTATAAAGGGTCATTGAAAGACAGATGCACACGGCCATGCCTGCCAGCAGGGCAACCTGACTGCCGCCGGCAATCGAGTCGCTGCCGAACAGGGAAATAGTCACCGCAAGCAAGGCTATCAGAACCGTTAGGGGAATAGCGGCTACAAGAGGATGTGGAAGGCGATTGGAACTCATCGGAGGAATCCGTTTGTGAATCGGTATGAAAACAGCCTGGAGCAATGTGTTCCAGGCTGTTCATTTCATGCTCGTTTTCTCGCCATGCCAATCCTCAAGCGAACTTGATATGGGTTCATCTGGCTTATCGAAAACGGTCGTTACGTTATTTCAAAAATAGAGAACTCAGTACTGACACTCGGTCTCAAGCATTCGCTTGATAACGGTCTCGGCCGAAATTTCGCGATTGGCTGCCTCAGGAATAACGAGGGAGCGGGGACCTTCAATCACGTCGTCGGTCACAATCATGTTGCGACGTACGGGGAGACAGTGCATGAAGTGGGCATCGTTGGTCACAGCCATCTGACGTGCAGATACCGTCCAGGAACGGTCGGTGCAGATGTTCTGGCCGTAGTAGGGATCGCGATAGGCTGACCAGTTCTTGGCATAGACGAAGTCCGCGCCCTCGAAGGCCTTCATCTGATCGTATTCGATGGTAGCGCCTTCTGTGAAACGTTCGTCCAGTTCATAGCCTTTGGGCTGAGTGATAACGACCTCGTAGCCGGCAGCAACGGCAAACTGAGCAAACGAGTTGGGCACAGCCTGCGGGAGACAGCGGGGATGAGGAGCCCACGTCATCACCACCTTGGGACGGGCAACCGTCTTGTGTTCCTCGATAGTGATAATGTCGGCAAATGCCTGAAGGGGATGGCCGGTAGCCACTTCCATCGAGAATACGGGGCGGCCCGAATGCTGGATGAACTGCTGGAGAATCTTCTCCTCGTAGTCATCCCTTTTGTTTTCGAACCGAGCGAAACTGCGCACACCTATGATGTCGCAATAACAGCCCATCACAGGCACAGCCTCCAGGAGGTGTTCCGGCTTGTCGCCGTCCATAATCACACCGCGTTCCGTCTCCAGTTTCCAGGCTCCCTGATTCACATCGAGCACGATGGTGTTCATGCCGAGGTTCATAGCCGCCTTCTGTGTGGAAAGACGCGTACGGAGCGAAGAGTTGAAGAAAATCATCAGCAGGGTTTTGTTCTTGCCCAGGTGCTGATAATCGAAACGGTGAGCCTTGACTTCCAATGCTTCCCTGATGGCAGCCTGCAGGTCGCCAAGATCAGCTACGGATGTGTAATATCTCATTATTTGTACTGCTTAAAGATAACTGTAGCGTTATGACCGCCAAAACCAAAGGTGTTGGAGAGGACAGCACGCACCTCGCGCTTCTGGGCCTTGTTGAAGGTGAAGTTGAGGTTGTAGTCAATCTCAGGATCATTGTCTCCTTCCTCGTGGTTGATGGTGGGAG
>CAJOOX010000225.1 GCA_905236195.1 uncultured Bacteroidales bacterium | reverse complement strand
TGATTGACGAACTGACCCCACACCTCCATATCGGGACCGACACGCCGGAAGGCCCCCGCGCACACCTGTCACGCACAGCGATGCTGGCATTGGCGGTCACCATCCATAACCTTCCCGAGGGGATGGCTGTGGGCGTGGTGTTTGCCGGAGCAGAAGAGGGGGCTGCCGGCCTTTCGTGGGCGAGTGCCCTGGCCGTCTCGATTGGTATCGCCATCCAGAATATTCCCGAGGGAGCCATCATCTCGATGCCTATGCGTGCGGCAGGCAACAGCCGCTGGCGCTCGTTCGTAATCGGTAGCCTGAGCGGCGTTGTAGAGCCTCTGGGCGGCCTGGCGGTGATACTGCTGGCATCCCTGATGACCCCGATATTACCTTACATGCTGGCTTTTGCTGCCGGTGCCATGTTCTATGTGGTGGTCGAGGAACTTATTCCCGAAGCATCGGAAGGGAAACACTCCAACCTGAGCACAATCGGGTTTGCCGTCGGGTTCGTGCTGATGATGGTTCTGGATGTGGTTATGAGTTAAAAACCTAAAATGAACAGCAATATGAAGAAACTGATGATTATGGCAGCAGCTGCGACGATGATTATGTCGGGCTGCGCACAGAAGAAAGAGACAGCACAAGCTGTCCCGGTTGAATCTGAAAACACCCCAAAGGTCTATCTGACGCGAGAAATTACGCCCGAGTCTCTGGTGAAAATCTATCAGGCTTTGGGCGTGAAAGCCGAGGGCCGCGTGGCCGTCAAGATGAGCACGGGCGAAGGCAGTAATCCGAATTATCTGAAGCCCGAACTCATCAAGAACCTCATCAACGAGGTGGATGGTACGATTGTGGAATGCAATACGGCCTACGGCAATGCACCTGCCGACAGACAGGACGAACGCAACAACTCAGAGAACCATTGGAAGGTGATTGAGCGTCACGGCTTCACCCCCGCATTCCGCGTCGATATCATGGACGAGGAGGGCGACATGAAGATTCCCGTTCAGGACACCTCTCACCTGAAATACGACATCGTGGGCAGCCACATGGCCAACTATGATTTCATGATTGCGCTGAACCACTTCAAGGGACACCCGATGGGCGGCTACGGCGGAGCACTCAAGAGCCTCTCTATCGGTTGCGGCAGCCGCAACGGCAAGGCCTATATCCATTCGGCCGGAAAGATGGAAGTGCTCGATATGGCCAAACTCTGGACTCCGGAATATATAGGAGACCAGGACGGATTCCTGGAGTCGATGGCAGCCGCCGCACAGGCTGTGACAGACTATTTCCGCGCCAGGAAGGGCATCGTTTATATCAGCGTGATGAACAATATGTCGATTGACTGCGACTGTGTGGACCATCCCGAACCCGTTAAACTGGAGGACTACGGCATCCTAGCTTCCACCGACCCGGTTGCCCTCGACCAGGCATGCATCGATATCATCAATAACCAGCAGGTGACAGCGAAGAACGACCCCACGGACCTGCTGAACCGCATTGACAAACAGCACGGCATCCACACCATCGAGCATGCCGCCAAGATCGGGCTCGGCAGCCGCGAGTACAAGCTCATAGAAATGGAAAGGTAAACACCGAGGGTTGAAATATGAAACAAGCCAAGCAGCACTGGGCCGCTTGGCTTGTTTTTTGGTGGTCGCAAATCCGGAGGGGTGGATGTTCAGAAGGCGGTCTTGCGGGAGGCTATGCCCGTGGTTGCGATATAGACCTGACGGGGCTGAGTTCGGGTGACCTTGCGTCCCTGCAGGTCATAGAGGGTGGCAGCTCCTGCAGCTTCGGCGTTGAACGAGGCGATGGCATTCCCACTGCCGTCGATGAAACGGCGCTCATATTCGGTTGCAGCGAGTACGAAACCGCCGAAAACCTTGCCCTCGGTGTAGAAGCTGGGCGAATCGGGATCGTCGATGGTGGGCTCGGTGTCGCGGCCCATGAGGTAGTAGGCAGCAGATCCGTCGCGATAGTCCTTGCCGCCGAGTCCGGCCGACTTGCAGCATCCGATGAGGTGGACACCGCCCTTTCCGTCGGCGACCATGAAGTGCTCGATGAACCCCTTGTAGGCTCGCTGTGCGAGGTCGGAGTAGTCGGTATCAAAGAGGCCGAGACGCATGCCCTTGAGATAGGCAGCAATAAAGATGGCGGTGCAGGAGGATTCGAGATAGTTGGAGACGGGCCCTGCGGTATAGCGATAGGAACTGTTGTAGTCGGTGGCGGTGAAATTGCCATCGTGGGCGAGCAGCTGGTACCAGCAGCCGGAGGCGGGGTCCTGACGTGCGGCTATACCGGAGGCGAGTTGCTGGAGCATAGCGCGCAGGGTGGTGTAGTCGGCGGTATTCTTGCGCCCGGCCTTTTCCATTTCTTCGAGCACATCGACGAGACCGAGGAAATACCATCCCTCGGCACGGCCCCAGTACTCGGCGGAATGATAGATTTCGGCGCCGGGTTCAGCGGATATACCGGCCCAGCCCTGAGTGCGGGCGGGGTCGGCGGTGAAGGCGTGATAGAGCAGACGGGTCTCTTCGTTCCAGAGATAGTTCCAGGCGATGGTGAACTGACTGACGACGAGGGCCCAGTCGTCGTTGCTGATGGGGGTATAGTCCTTATATTCGTTGAGCATCTGGGCTAGGAGGGCGGGTCCCATGTACTGGCCGTCGCACCACATCTGGTTGACGTATCCGGATTTGTGCCACCAACCGCCGGCCGCACCGGCGAGAGTCTCGGCCT
>CAJOOX010000224.1 GCA_905236195.1 uncultured Bacteroidales bacterium | reverse complement strand
GGGGGGGGGAGTCTCTACTTTTCGTTCTCAATCAGCCATTCGGCAATCTGAACAGCATTGAGGGCGGCGCCTTTGCGAATCTGGTCGCCGGTGAGCCAGAGGGTGATGCCGTTGTCGTTGGCGAGATCCTTACGTATGCGGCCCACATAGACATCGTCCTTGCCTGCGCTCTCGAGGGGCATGGGGTATACGTAGTTCTGAGCATCGTCCACCACTGTTACGCCGGGTGCTTTCCTGAGCGCCTCGCGCACTTCATCGGCGGTGAGGGGTTTTTCTGTCTCTGCCCAAACGCTTTCGGAGTGGGAGCGGAGCGAGGAGACACGCACACAGGTAGCCGATGTGCGTACATCGGAGTGCATAATCTTGCGGGTCTCGTTGAACATCTTCATCTCCTCCTTGGTGTAGTCGTTCTCCGTCATCTTGTCGATCTGGGGAATCACGTTATAGGCGAGCTGATGGGGGAATTTCTCGATAGTCTTGACCTCGCCGGTCTCCACCATTTCCTTGTACTGCTGCTGCAGTTCCTTCATGGCAGCGGCACCTGCGCCCGAAGCGCTCTGGTAGCTGGAGATGTGGATGCGCTTGATGTGGGAGAGGTTCTCGATGGCCTGAAGCACGACAACCATCATGATGGTCGTACAGTTGGGGTTGGCAATCACGTTGCGGGGACGTTCGAGGGCGTCCTTTGCGTTGCATTCAGGCACAACCAGCGGTACATCGTTGTCCATACGGAAGGCCGACGAGTTGTCGATCATCACAGCACCATACTTGGTGATGTCCTTCTCGAATTCCTTGCTAGTGCCTGCGCCAGCCGAAGCAAACACGAAATCCACGCCCTTGAAGTCGTCGGTATCGTGCTTGAGTTCTTTGACAACAATATCCTTGCCGCGGAAGTTATAGGTACTGCCGGCACTACGGGAAGAGCCGAAGAGAATCAGTTCATCGAGCGGGAAGTTACGCTGGTTCAGGATTTTGAGGAACTCCTGACCTACGGCGCCGCTTGCACCCACTATAGCTACTTTCATTTTTTTCTGAATTTTCTTTTTTATTAATAATGTGTAGTCTCACCTGTCAAAGGGACGGAACAGCCGAATTTGCAGATTTTGACGGTGCAAAGTTACGAAAAATCTTTTAAACAAAGGAGTTTTTGGAAAGATTTTGACTGTTAAAAAGCAATATTTTGAATCTTTTCGGCTTTTTGGAACTTAAAATTGGCACAAAAAGAATAAAAGTGTGCGTGAAAACGCACACTTTTTGGGTAGTATCAGAATCTCATGTCGGGAGATTATTTGCGGAGTTTTGTCAGACAATCCGTTACATTCTTTTCGATACGGTTGGCGATATCACCGGCCTCTGCAGCCTTGTCGAAACGTTCGCCGGTAATGTGTTCGTAGAGTTCGATGTAGCGTTCGGAAACGCTCTCGGCATAAGCGTCCGTAATCTCGGGCATTTGCTGTCCGGGCTCGTTCATGAAGTTGTGCTCGATGAGCCACTGGCGTACAAACTCCTTCGAGAGCTGTTTCTGGGGCTCGCCTTTAGCGAACTTTTCCTCGTATCCGTCGGCATAGAAGTAGCGTGACGAGTCGGGGGTGTGGATTTCGTCGATGAGATAGACTTTTCCGTCGCGCTTTCCGAATTCGTATTTCGTGTCCACGAGGATGAGACCCTGACGGGCTGCAATTTCCTGACCGCGGGCGAAGAGTTTACGGGTGTAGTCTTCCATCACGGCATAGTCTTCGGCCGAAACGATACCCTGGGCGATGATTTCCTCCTTCGAGATATTGAGGTCGTGACCCTCGTCAGCCTTGGTGGTGGGAGTGATGATGGGTTCGGGGAAACGCTGGTTCTCTTTCATGCCCTCGGGCAGACGCACGCCGCAGATTTCACGGCATCCGTTCTTGTATTCTCTCCAGGCCGAGCCGGTGAGGATACCGCGGATAATCATCTCGACGCGGAAGCCTTCGCACTTGAGTCCCACGGTCACCATCGGGTCGGGTGTAGCGAGTTTCCAGTTAGGACAGATGTCGGTAGTGGCATCCAGGAATTTGGCTGCAATCTGGTTGAGCACCTGCCCCTTGAAGGGAATGCCCTTGGGGAGGATGACGTCGAAAGCGGAGATGCGATCGGTGGCTACCATGACCATCAGGTCGTCGTCAATGTTGTACACATCACGTACTTTGCCGTGATAAACGGACTTCTGACCGGGAAAATTGAAGTCGGTGCGGGTTAATGCTTGCATTTTGTTGGGAGTTTTTCGCCTGTTGGGCGTTTATTAGTATTGAGGTTTCTTCTTTAGGGTAGTTCTATAAATTATGTCGAGATGATTTTTGACTTTATGTGAGTATTATTTTGCAAGTTAAGGAGGGAGCAATGCGGGC
>CAJOOX010000223.1 GCA_905236195.1 uncultured Bacteroidales bacterium | reverse complement strand
TTTTTTTCGAAATCTTAAAATCTCGCGGCGAGGCCGAGTTGGAACCTGCGGCCGGGCATGGGGTAGAATTGCACAATCTCATACTGACTGTCGAAGGCATTGAGCAGGGAGGCCCGCAGGGAGAGTTCCGCTCCTTTCAAGAGAAGGGTTCGCGAGAGGGTGAGCCCTTGCTCGGCAAACGCCTCCAGCCGGTATCTTTCGCTCTCCATGACGTTCGAATAGCGTTCGCCCATCCATTGGAGCGTCCAGCCCAGCGTGAGCCACGGTGTGCGGCACGAGAGGGCCGCATTTCCTGTACATGCCGGGGTATAGGGAATGGCGGTGGCGGCCGCCAGGTTACTGCCTGTTTCAGTTTTGTCCCCGGCATCCTGCCAGTTCACATGGAAGGTGCCGTTTAGGGAGCTTCTTCCCAGGCTGCACTCCAGATTGCCGCCCAGGTCGATACCGCTGATATCCACCCTTCCGAAGTTGGTCATCCGCCAGGCAAAGGTCGTTGGAAATGCCACAATTTTGTCAACAACGCGGTTGTAGTAGAAATCGGCTGTCAGCGACCATTTCCAGCTGCCTTTCTCTTTTCCCCAAGTGAGTCCGAGGTTCGTTTCCGTTGCTTTCTCGGGCCGGAGGTCATGATTACCCAGACGGTAATAATACAGGTCATTGAAGGAAGGCAGACGGAACGAACGGCGCCACGAAGCGCGTACAAAGATGTCATGGCATAGCCAGGGCCGGTAAACGAAGGCTGCCGAAGGTGTCCATTCCGAGGCATTGCCCAGCGTTTCGTCCCGCTGGCTTTCCATTCTCGATTCCCGGGTGTAAAGCAGTTCTCCTTCCACGCGTAAGTGTGAATAATGATAACGTGCGCGCAGGGCATTCCACATAATCCGGCGGTCGGGCTGTTCACCGTTCTGCAGGTTGGTGCGAAGCAACGCCCATTGTGCGTCGTGCACAAGGGCCAGCTGGAGTTCGCGGACGGGTTGCCAGGAAATGCCCGCATTCAGGTAGTATTCGTTCTGCCTGTAACGCGATGTACCTTCGGCACCTTCGGTCACCAGCGTTGCGTCGAAATATTTGTTCCAGCCGTAATTGTACTTCAGGGCAGCCGTGAGGTTCCATTTTTCTGAAAGGCGTCCCTCCAGACGGGTCTGTGCCGACAGGTTCAGATCCCAGAGCTGTTCCGTTCCCCCGTTGTTGTAATAGATGACTGCGCCGGGCAGTTCCCGATGGGAGTAATAGCCCTGCAGACTGCTTTGGAGCCGGAATTCCTTTGCTGAAGAGCCGGACCACCGGGTCGTCCACGGAAGCGTCATCTGAGCGGCATCCACACGTCCGTGATTACGGTCCAGCCGTTCCTCACGGGCCCCGTTCCGCAATGTGAAGGGATAATCGCCGTCGGTGTGCCGGTAGATTAGGGTGGCATGGCGCGACAGGACCCCCGCCTCAAGGGTGTTCCAGGAGCCGTATTTCACACTCGTTTCGTAACCCGTGAGGCGCGATTCCAGTTCAACGCTTCCCGAATAGGCGCCCAGCATGGCTGGCGACAGGATGCGGTCGGCCCCGCCGATGTGCAGGCGTACGGTTTCCATCGCAAGTGCCGCAAAGCGCGAAAGGTCGATTTGTCCGGCTTGGGAATTGGAGACCGGGAGACCGTCCAGCAGGACCGCGGTATGCTGGGGTGAGAGGCCGCGTATCGAGACGGTCTTCATGCCGCCCATGCCGCCGTAATCACGCACCGAGACACCGCCCATCTGGCGCAGCACATCGCTCACACCCTCCAGGCCCAGTATCTGCATTTCCTCGGCGGCGATGCGTTCCGACGGAAGGGGCGTGCTGATGCGCACCTCACGTCGGGGCAGTTCGTACTCTTTGACTACCTCGTGGAGCGTATCTTCCGGGACAGCGGCTGCAGCCTCTGTCAATGATAGAATGACAATAAATAATGATGCGTTCAAACGCATGGTCCGTTTACATCAGTTCGTCTGCATCCCGTCTCTCGCGGGACTTATCGGCAGGCATCATACAGCAAGTCTCCTGGCTTGGTCTCTTCCGGTACGTCATCGGCCGACAACGGTCCGGATTCCGACTTCACAGTTGCGGGACAGCGGGAGAATGACACTCCTCTTCCTGTTTTAAGCCGCACTCGGTCAGCTTTGCGGCACTGTATGACGAGCATTAAGCTCTCTTTAATCAGATGCAAAGATACGAAATTTATACGAATTGAAAGTATAGTATATGAAAAAACTGCGTTCAGTCTCATTTTTTTTGGGAAAAATTTGGTTTTTCCGTTTTTTTCGATTATCTTTGCACCCGCAAAATCAAAAAACTGCCCCATGGTGTAATGGTAGCACATCAGATTTTGGTTCTGCTTGACTGGGTTCGAGTCCCGGTGGGGCAACACAGAAAGTCTCAATATCCTGAAAACGGATTTGAGACTTTTTTTTGAGGGCGGCTTGTTTTCGAAATCTCGAAGGGCGCCCACTTTTTTCGAAATATCGAAATATCGAAATATCGAAATATCGACAGTTTTTAAACAATGAATTTAAAGGACGCTATACACGACAGGATATTGATATTGGATGGAGCCATGGGTTCCATGATTCAGGCCGAGAACCTCACGGAGGATGATTTCCGTGGGGAGAGGTGGCGTGAATCCGGGACGTTGCTCAAGGGCAACAACGACCTGCTGACACTCACCCGTCCCGATATTATCCGGAAGATCCACCGTCAGTATTTGGAAGCCGGTGCTGATATCATCGAGACAAACACGTTCGGAGCCCAGCGCATCACACAGTCCGAATATCATACCGAAGAAGCCGTGCGCGAGATGAACTTTGCTGCCGCACGCCTGGCCCGGGAGGAAGCCGACAGGATGACGGCGCTAACACCCGCCAAACCGCGCTTCGTGGTCGGTTCTGTAGGTCCGACAGGCAAGATGCTTTCCATGAGCGAGGATGCCGACAATCCGGCTTCCCGTGCCATTACCTTCGATGCGTTGCAACGCGCTTATCTCGAACAGATGGAAGCCCTCGTCGCGGGCGGGGTCGATGGTATCCTCGTCGAGACGATTTTCGACACGCTGAACGCCAAGGCCGCCATTGCAGCGTATAGGGAGGTTCAAGGTTCAAGATTCAAGGTTCTCACCCCGCAAGGGGGACCGGCGGCAAAGCCGGAGCAGGGAGCAGGGTTCAAGAGAGACGGTTCCTTGGAGCTGATGCTCTCGATGACGGTCTCCGATGCTTCCGGCCGTACGCTCTCGGGGCAGACAATCGAGGCGTTTGTGACCTCCGTTGCCCATGCCGAACCCTTGTCGGTCGGCCTCAACTGCGGACTGGGCGCCAAGGATATGCTCCCCTGGCTGCGACAGATGGCAGAGGCGGCTCCCTCAACATATATCTCCTGTCATCCGAACGCCGGCCTGCCCAACGAATGGGGTAAATATGAGGACTCGCCCGAGAAGATGCAGGGCGAAATACAGACCATGGTGAACGACGGGCTGGTCAACGTCGTGGGCGGCTGTTGCGGAACAACACCGGCCCACATCGCAGCCATGCGCCGGATTGCCGAAAGTGCTCCCGTCCATCTGATTTCCCGTACTGAACAGCCGCAGATGCGTCTTTCCGGTCTCGAACGCACGGCTCCCTCCGAGACTACGTTTGTCAATGTGGGCGAACGTTGCAATGTGGCCGGTTCGAAGAAATTTCTCCGACTGATAGGCGAGAAGAACTACGAAGAGGCCCTGGCCATCGCCCGCAAGCAGGTAGATGACGGTGCCATGGTGATTGATGTCAACATGGACGACGGTCTGTTGGATGGCGTCAGCGAGATGACGACATTCCTGAATCTGCTGATGTCGGATCCCGCCATTGCCAGAGTTCCCGTCATGATTGATTCCTCCCGCTGGGAGGTGATTTCCGCCGGTTTGAAATGTGTCCAGGGCAAAAGCATCGTCAACAGTATCTCGCTCAAGGAAGGGGAGGAGAAATTCCTGGACCACGCGCGTGAGATAAGGAAGATGGGTGCCGCCGTTGTCGTGATGTGTTTTGACGAACAGGGACAGGCCACATGCTACGACAGGAAAATAGAAATTGCCGCTCGGGCCTACCGTCTGCTGACGGAGAAAGTCAAGTTCCCGCCCGAAGATATCATCTTCGACCCCAACGTGCTGACCATTGCCACCGGTATGAAGGAACACGACCGCTACGGGCTGGACTTTATCGAGGCAACGGCATGGATTCGCAAGAACCTGCCCGGCGCCCGTGTGAGCGGCGGTCTGAGCAACCTCAGCTTCTCGTTCCGTGGCAATAATTACCTGCGCGAAGCCATGCATGCCGTCTTCCTGTATCATGCCATCGCAGAGGGAATGGGTATGGCCATCATGAATCCTTCGGCCAAGGTGCAATATGATGACATAGAGCCGGAATTGCGCGAATTGCTGGAAGATGTCATTCTCTGCCGGCGCAATGATGCTGCCGAACGCCTCATCGATTATTCCACCCGCAACAAGGAACAGGCAGCCAACGGCAAGGCACAGACCGTAGAGGATCCGCGCAAGGGTCTGACGATTGCCGAAAAACTGAAGAAGGCCCTCACGGAAGGGGATGCCTCCCACATGGAGGAAGACATTCCGGCCGCAATTGCGGAATTCGGGACACCTCTCGCCATTATCGCAGGACCTCTCATGGAAGGCATGAACCACGTGGGTAACCTGTTCGGCGAGGGCAAGATGTTCCTGCCTCAAGTGGTCAAGACTGCCCGAACCATGAAGAAGGCTGTCGAACTCCTCAATCCCTATATGGAGAGTGCCGGAACGGCTGAGAAGGTATCTTCGCTCAAGAACGGCAAAATCGTGATTGCAACCGTCAAGGGCGATGTGCACGACATCGGCAAAAACATCGTGGCCGTCGTGCTGGTCTGCAACAATTGGGATGTCATAGACCTCGGCGTGATGGTTCCCACCGGGCAAATCGTAGAGACAGCCATCCGGGAGAAGGCCGACTTCGTATGCCTCAGCGGACTGATTACACCCTCGCTCGACGAGATGTGTCACGTGGCAGAAGCTATGGAACGTGCCGGGCTCCGGATTCCCATCATGGTGGGCGGTGCCACTACGTCGCCCCTCCATACGGCTGTCAAGATTGCTCCGCTCTACAGCGGTCCCGTATTCCATGTGAAGGATGCGGCCATGAATCCAGTGATATGTCAGCGTCTCATGGATGCCGCCACCCGCGATGCTTTCATTGAAGAGAACCGCCGGCAGCAGGAGGAGCTGCGCTCCCGCCATGCCACGGTGGAGAAACCCGAAGAAGAGGGAGACGCCGTAACATCCGGAAAGCCCGGCCGCCCCGGCTCCCGCATTGAACCGGCAATTCCGCCTTTCACGGGCCGTCGGCTTCATGCTCCTATTCATATCAAAGAGCTGATTCCGCTCATCGACTGGCATCCGTTCTTCTGGACCTGGCGTGTCAAGGCTGATTCGGAAGAGGGCCGGAAACTCAAGGCCGACGCGACGGACTGGCTTGAGCGCCATGCCGATGACGAAGCCTATGCGATGCGCGCGGCGCTGGCTTTCTATGCCGCCGTGAGTGACGGCAAGGGCATCCGCGTGAAGACATCCGTGTCGGGTCATCCGGCAGACTGTTCCTGCTGTTCGCGGACCGTCTATCTGCAGACGGCCCGCCAGACAAACGGAGAAAGGCTGTCGCTGTGTGACTTTGTGTCAAGTGAACCGGGCGACCATATCGGGGTTTTCGCCTGCACCGTGGGCCGGCAGTTTATCGATGAACTGGAGACCCTGAAACAGGGTTCTGACGACTATGCGTCGCTCCTGATGCAGAGCATCGGCGACCGTCTGGCAGAAGCCGGCAGCGAATACATGCACCGGGAAACAGGCTGGCCCGGCATCCGTCCGGCCGTCGGCTACCCTTCATGGCCCGACCTGCGCGAGATCTTCAAGCTGCGCGACCTCATCGGATTTGAAGATTTAGGCATCAGGATTACTGAAAACGGAGCCATGTATCCTCAGGCCTCGGTCTGCGGCATTTATATCGGCAATCCCAACGCCCGTTATTTCAACACATAAAATATAGTTTTTATGGCAACGACTAAGAAAACCGCTACAACCAAGAAGACGACAAAGAAAGCCACGACCCGGAAGAAAAAGGACGAGTCCGTTGGCGATGAAATCATGAAAGACCTCAAACGCATCGGCAAACGGGAGTTCACCAAGAAAACCGGCATCCCGACAACCAAAAGCGGCATCAAAAACAAAATAGGCCGCTGGATTGTCGACAGTGTGCTCGACCTGTTCACCAAATCTGACAAAAAGAAAAAGGAGGAGGAAGACTGAAGTGTCAACTTGTTCCCCGAAAATCGGGCGGCAGATTGACAAGTGTCAACTTGTTCCCGGAAAATCGGACGACAGATTGACAAGTGTCAACTTGTTCCCGGAAAATCGGACGACAGATTGACAAGTGTCAACTTGTTCCCGGAAAATCGGGCGACAGATTGACAAGTGTCAACTTGTTCCCCGAAAATCGGGCGACA
>CAJOOX010000222.1 GCA_905236195.1 uncultured Bacteroidales bacterium | reverse complement strand
TCCATCATCTATGAACTTCTGTGGTTCATCCAGGGCAACACCAATGCCAACTGGCTGCAGGAGCGCGGCGTGCGCATCTGGAACGAATGGGCCGGCCCGGACGGCGAACTCGGTCCCGTCTATGGCAAGCAATGGCGAGCGTGGCGCGACTATGACGGAGGTACCATCGACCAGCTCATGGAGGCCATCGAGACGATAAAAACCAATCCCGACTCGCGCCGCATCGTCGTTTCGGCATGGAATGTGGCCGATGTGCCCCAGATGGCTCTGCCGCCCTGCCACATGTTCTTCCAGTTTTATGTGGCCAACGGCAAACTGTCCCTCCAGCTGTACCAGCGTTCGGCCGACATTTTCCTGGGTGTACCGTTCAATATTGCGTCATACGCACTATTGCTCATGATGGTGGCACAGGTTACCGGACTGAAACCCGGCACTTTCGTGCATACCCTCGGCGATGCCCATATCTATCTCAATCATCTGGAACAGGTGAATCTCCAGCTTTCGCGCGAGCCGTATCCGCTCCCGAAAATGACACTCAATCCCGAGGTGAAGGATATCCGCGACTTCCAATACGAGGACTTCACGCTCTCAGACTATCAGTGTCATCCCCACATTAAAGGCGTAGTTTCTGTCTGATTCCCAAGCTATTTCGTTTTCTAAACAAACCCTTATGAGAAACGCAACAGGTGTACCTGGTTTGATGCGTCTCGGTATGTATTTTATCGAGATTCTGATTGTAGCGGCCATATATGTCGGCTGCTACTACAACGTGCTTTCGCCGGGAAGCAACGGCTGGAACGATACATCCCCGATGTTCACTAACCTCTTCCTGCTCATCGTGTTGAGTTATGCGATAGGTTCGGTTTTCCGTCCCATCACATTCTTCTACCGTTCATCGCGGCAGGGCTCCATCGTAAGCAATGTGACGGTGCTGGTCATCATCATGATCCTGCTCACCATCCTGTTTATGGGCCTGCGGGGCCATCATTCCTTCCTGCTGCCTATGCGTTTTCTGGGGATGTGGGTTGCCATTTGGAGCGCCCTCGTAGCAGTGCGCTATCTGGCCCGTTACTTCATCCGAATATTCCGTTCGGAGGGCCATAATGTCCATCACGTCGTCTTTGTTGGCGGGTCGGATAATATTCTCGAACTCTATCGCGAGATGGAGAATCCCTTCTACGGCTATCAGGTGGAGGGCTATTTTGCAGAAGTGCCCATGACAACTTTCCCCGAAAAATTCAGATATTTGGGCAAAGTGGCCGACTGTGTGCCCTACATGCAGTCCCACAACATCCAGCAGCTGTACTGTGCCTTGCCTTCAGCAATGGCTGACGATATCCGTCCCATCATCAACTGGTGCGAACATCATTTTGTGCGATTCTTTTCGGTGCCCAACGTCCGCAACTATCTGAAGCGTACCATGCAGCTGGAACTTGTGGGCGATATCCCGGTACTCTCCATCCGGGAAGATCCCTTCTCGTCGCTCACCAACCGCGTAGTCAAACGGTTTTTCGACCTCGTTGTTTCCGTTCTGGTCATGATTCCGTTCTGGCTTATCGTCTATCCGATTGTGGCGGCAGTCACCAAACTGACCAGCCCGGGTCCGGTATTCTTCCGGCAGAAACGTAACGGACTGAACGGCGAGGAGTTCTATTGCATCAAGTTCCGTTCCATGAAGGTCAACAAGGAGGCCGACAGCCTGCAGGCCACCAAGGACGATCCTCGCAAGACACGCTGGGGAGACTTCCTGCGCAAGAGTTCGATCGACGAACTGCCACAGTTCATCAACGTTCTCCGGGGCGAGATGTCGGTTGTAGGCCCCCGGCCCCACATGGTCAAGCACACCCGTGAGTACAGTGAGCTCATCGACAAATACATGGTGCGGCATTGGGTCAAGCCCGGCATCACGGGGTGGGCCCAAGTGAACGGAGCGCGCGGAGAAACCCGTGAACTCTGGCAGATGGAGGACCGCATCCAGAAGGATCTCTGGTATATCGAGAACTGGACCCTCTGGCTCGACCTCCGTATCATCTGGCTCACTGTCTGGCATGGTATAGTGGGCGACAAACAAGCTTATTGACCAAACCGCAAAATCACATACGATGAAGACATCGGCTCTATTCTTCCTTGCAGCAACATTCACGTTTCAGATTGCAACGGCGCAGACGCCCTCTGACACCCTTGCAGCCTCGCGCTACAGTCTTGACGTCAACGTCATCAGTGAAAACGGCATGAACAACCGGGACCAGGCTACCAATGCCCTCGATGCCATTCGCGGTCGCGTGGCAGGTCTGACTGTGGAACGCAACGGCACAAATGCCATGAATGCAGTACGGCTGCGCGGTACCACGTCGCTCACCGGCGGTAATGACCCGCTTATCATTGTTGACGGTGTCATGGGCGATCTCTCCCTGCTGGACAATGTCTATCCGACGGATATCGAGTCGTTCGTCATCAAGAAGGATGCCTCCGAGACCTCCCAGTACGGCTCCAGAGGTGCAGCAGGCGTCATTGAGGTAACCACGCTTCGAGGCAGGGCCGGTCAGTTGCATGTCAACTATAATGGTTCTTTCGGTATTCATCATGTATATAAGCGGCTCAATATGATGAACGCCGACCAGTATCGCAGCTATGCGGCCCAACGGGGCATTGCCATCGTGGACCGGGGCAGTAATACCGATTTTCAGAAAGAGATCACCCGGCCCGGCTTCATCCACCAGCACCACATCGCTTTCCAGGGAGGCACCGAAGAGTCCAGTTACCGCGTCAGTCTCGGACTGCAGCAGAACCAGTCAGTCATCCGTCGCATTCAGGACCAGACCGTTATGTCCAATATGAACATGACACGAGAGATGTTCGACGGTCTGCTGAGAATCGATATCGGCGTATTCGGCTCGACCTCCAAGAACCAGAATATCTACGACCGGCAGAAACTTTTCTATTCTGCAGCGGCATTCAATCCCACATTTCCGGCACACAAGAACAGCGAGGGTAATTACGACGGCTATGCCCTCGCATCGCAAATCAGCAATCCACTGGCACTGCTCGGCGAGAAAGACCACGAAGAAATCTCTCACATCTCCACCCATGCCAAACTTCTATTCCGTCTCACCGATGACCTGAAATTCACGCTCTTCGGGGCCTATTCACACAACGACAAGAACGTCATGCAGTACCTGCCCACCACGGTTTGGGACAAGGGGCAGGCCTACCGTTCGACGGGCAAGACCGAAACCCTGCTGGGCAATGCGATGCTCAGCTATGACAAGACCATAGGACGGCATTCCTTTTCGGCCGTAGCCCTCGGCGAACTGCAGCAGGAGACCCTATCCGGACATTTTGTCACGGTAACGAATTTCACGAC
>CAJOOX010000221.1 GCA_905236195.1 uncultured Bacteroidales bacterium | reverse complement strand
AGGCAACTACTTTCATTTCGTAGTTTTGGGGGTAAGCAGCGCCTTCTACCGCATTGTATTCGGCAGAACCTGCTGCACGTGTAGCCACCTGGCTCAGCGGTGCGAACGCGATTTCCCGGGGTTGATTTTGGGAGATTACTTCATCTACTACGGTGTCGTTGGAGCACGCTGTGAGAGCGAGAGCTGCGACCGGGACTAAGAAAAGCTTTGTTTTCATAATCAAAAAATTTTAATGTGGTGAATATAATAGAAAAAAATATATTAGAAGTAGTGATGTTGCGGTCAGGGGTCACCCAATCGGCACATCATGGTTTTCGTCCTCCCAGGGCTGCACCGACGGGGCTATTCCGCCACTGCTACCCTGCGGCTGGGGGATATCTATTGGTGCGTCGATGATAATCACGTGGTCAGGGTCGTCGAACTGTTCGGTGATGTCCTCCGATATCCGGAACTCATTGCCGTCGGAGTCGCGTATTAGGATATGGAGGTAGCTGTGGCTTTCGCCGGGCAGTTTGCCGAAGGTGTTGAAGGTTGTCCTCAGCGTCCCCGTGGTCTTGTCCAGCCCGAAGGGAAAATAAAGTGTTGCCGGTTCGGAGTTCACCTCGCCGCGTCCGAAGAAAGAGCTTCGGGCCTGGTTGGTAACGAAGGCCTCCGCGCTCTCGATGTATTCCGCCCCCGTGATGTTGGTCACCTCGAAGCCGTAGGTCTCCACGATGGTTGTTGCCGTGGCCGCGACGGTTATCGACTGGCGTTCGGTGCTGTAGGGCGGGATCTCCACCTCCCTGTGGGCCACCAGCAGGTGGTCGGGGGTATAGATGATGGGTCCGGGAGCCTCGTATTCGCCGCTGCGTGTGAATCCCATCAACTGCTGCAGCTTGGTCTGGGTGATGTCGCTGGTGAAGGCCTCGAGAGAGGCCACGCTGCCCTCGCCTCTCACCTGCGTCCATTTCGTTCCGAAGGAGAAGGCCACCATGTCGTAGATGCCGGGCTGAATATGCAGGTCGCCGCCGGTTCCCCTCACGAACTCCGTCTTGTTCAGTACAGAGCCCGGTGCATCGTAGAAGCACACCTTCATGTAGTCGGGAGGCAGAATCAGGGTATGAGCCTCCTCGCTGACATCCAGTTGGACCTCCAGGTCGAGTTTGAGTTCAAGCCGGAGCGAGAGGTTTTTCTCCGACCCGTGGTCGTGGTCGTAGCACAAATCCTTGTAGTCGCAGCCTGTGAGAGCAAGCGCGGCGAGCAGTCCCGTCAGGGCAGTCAGCGAAACCGGGGAGGTCAGGGTCCTCAGGTTTTTCAGGAAGGTGTTTTTCATCGCTTGCCTCCTTTCCTGCCAAACACCCAGACGAGGGCTATTTCCGCCTTGGTGGGACCCCACCAATGACGTTTGTGGGTCGATTGCCATACATAATGACCGGTACCGTCGTCGGCAGGCAGATATTCTTTGTATTCTCCGTCCTGGAACCCGAGTCCGATCGAGAAATCAAGGTTAAGGTGAGTGCTGACGGGCAGCGCATAGCCGTATTCCACGCCGCCGCCGAAGCCGAACCGGTCGGCCTGGTAGCCGCGTCCGCCCCACTCGACATCGTAGGTCAAGCCAAGCATATAGATGCCTATGTGGTGGCCAGTGAGCGACGAGCCGCCGTTTCGGGGCTGAGTGGTCCGGGCAGCATTTTTAGCAGTGGGGGCAAAATATCGCCGTATGCCGAGGTAGTAGCCATAGCCCTGCCAGTAGCGGTGACGGCTGTCGGAGTAGATCCAGGTGTGGAACCAGTCGAAGCCGACGGTCCATCCGGATGCAAAGGCTACTTCGATGCCGACATTGGGAACAAGGGCGGCATCGTAGAGGAGGTTGGTCTTAAGGCCGATGGCAGGGAGTTTGCTGGAACGAAAAGACTGGGTGGTGTCGGAACTTTCCGTTCCGGCATTTTGTGCCCTGACCGTGCCGAAAGTGGCAGCAGCCAAACACACAATCCATATCAACTTGATCCAAATCTGCATTGTGACAATCCCTTATTTCAAGGTGCAAATATAACCGTTATTTTCCAGATTCCAAAATAAAACGGCCAAAAAGTAGCGAAATCGACGCAAATTGTCACGTTTTTCTTTGAAAAAGGAGGATTTCTGCGATAAAATGTCAAGAAAACGATGAAAAAGAGGGGACGATATTTCGATATTTCGAGGGGGCGAGATTTCGAGATTTCGAGGGGGGCGGAATCCTAATAATTCTTAAATAATCGGCTGTTTTCGACGGAATGTGGCAGTTTTTCAGTATCTTTGCATGCGGAATTTCAGTAAATGCATAAAAGCAATATGTGAAAGAATAAAACAGACAATAAAACAGATAAAAAAATAATCACCAGACAATGAAAAAGAACAGACGACGGACAATGGTAGCGACTGTTGTCATGCTGATAGCTGCAGGGCTGAGTGCATGCACATCGGGGAATGATCCAAACAATCCAAACGAAAATAAGAGTATGAATCAGAAAGAGAGTGTACAGGCCGTAGCAGGCCGTAAGAATTTCGGGAGCGACCACGCCCTTGTAACCACCCCCCAGCCCTGTGTGATGATAGCCACATGGGACAAAGACCACAATCCCGACGTCATGATGGCCGCATGGGCCGGACAGCTCGACTACAAACAGATAGTGATCAGCCTGTCGAAGCACAAGACCACCGACAACCTCGCCCAGACCGGAGCCTTCACCGTCAGCTTCGCCGACGAACGCAACGTCGCCGAGTCGGACTATTTCGGACTCGTGAGCGGCAATAAAGTGCCCGACAAAGTGGCCCGTGTCGGGTTCTCCGTCACCCCCAGTCCCAATATTGATGCGCCCATCATCAACGAATATCCCCTCACGCTGGAATGCCGCGTCGTGAGCTTTGAGGACGGAGTCCTCATCGGCGAGATAGTGAACCAGAGTGCCGACGAGAGCATCCTTACCGACGGCAAAGTGGATTTGACCAAATTGAAGCCCATCGTCTTCGATGCCGCAGGGATGTGCTACCGCGCCCTCGGCGACAGCGTCGGACAGGCATGGGGCTCCGGCAAGAAGTTCCAATAAAGACCCTCTCTTATCCCCCTTAAAGGGGGAAGAAACCAAGCGGCACGGGATTCGTTAACCGATAACCGTTAACCGTCATTGGGAGTCGTTCCGCGAGAAATTAAAACAACCCTGCAGATCTTCGCAACAATATGCGTTTATTGTCGGCAATCATCCTTGCTCTGTCAGCAGCCGCCGGGCTGCAGGCACAGACCATCGTGAACGGCATTCCCTGGTACGACCAGAATGGAGACCCGGTGAGTGCCCACGGCGCCAATATCATCCGCGATGGCGACCGCTACTATATGTTCGGGGAATACAAGACCGACTCGGCCAATGTGTTCACCGGATTCAGCTGTTACAGCAGCGAGGACCTCAGTACGTGGCGCTATGAGGGCATAGCCTTTGGCCGGCAGAACGACGGACGCATGGGACCCGACCGGGTGGGGGAGAGGCCCAAGGTGCTGCGCTGTCCCAAGACTGGCGAATACGTCATGCTCATGCATACCGACAACCTTCGCTACACGGATCCATGCACCTGCTACGCCACGAGCCGCCGCATCACGGGTCCCTATGAGTTCCAGGGTCCCATCCTCTACAAAGGACAGCCCGTCAGGAAATGGGACATAGGCTCTTTTATGGACGATGACGGACACGGTTATCTGCTGGTACACCACGGCTCCATCTACCGCCTGGCCGACGACTTCCACTCGCTCGACTCCTGTCTGATGAACGGTGTGAAGGACGCCGGCGAAAGTCCCGCCATGATGAAGAAAGACGGCATCTACTATTGGATGTCGTCCCACACTACGTCGTGGGAACGCAACGACAATATGTACTGGACAGCCACGTCGTTGGGCGGACCCTGGACTTATCGCGACAAGTTCTGTCCCGCGGGTTCCCTGACGTGGAACTCGCAGTGTTCGTTCCTCCTGCCGCT
>CAJOOX010000220.1 GCA_905236195.1 uncultured Bacteroidales bacterium | reverse complement strand
GGCGCCAGCCACGACGAGGGTGACGGCGACGAGAATGAGCACCATGCCGGCAACGTCGCGCAGGGTGAGCGTCTCGCCCAGGAAAAGGATGCCCAGCACCACCGCCGAGACAGGTTCGAAAGCTCCGAGAATGGCGGTGGGCGTGGATCCGATCAGCTGGATGGCAGCCGTGGTACACAGAAAGGAAATCAGGGTGGGGAAGACGGCGAGGGCGACGACATCGAACCACAGATACCAGTGTTCGGCGGTGGGGGCGAGCAACGCGCCTTTCCAGAGCAGACGTCCCGCAAAGAGCAGCATTCCGAGGAGGAGCACGCAGATGGTGAGGTGCAACGAAGGAATGTCGCGCAGGGGGCGCCGCGAAGTTCCGACGATATAGAGGGCGTAGGAGAGCGACGATGCCATCACCAGCAATGTGCCGCGCAGACTGAGCGTTGCGCTGCCGTCACCTTTATATAAAAGGAGGATGCCGGCCAGGGCCATGCACAGACAAACGGCGATGCGCAGCGAGAACCGTTCGTGGAAAAAGAGCGCCATGATGACGGCCACCATGATGGGGTAGACAAAGAGCATGGTGGAGGCAATGCCCGCACTCATGTAGTTGTAGCTTTGGAAAAGGAAGAGCGACGAGAAGGCCATCAGCAAACCCATGAGGGCCAATAGGAGGCCTCTCCCCAGCCCTCCCCTGAGGGGAAGGGGGAGGGAGTCCGGCTCCCGCCGTTTGTTAAAAACCATCAGGCCCAGGATGAGCGGAATGGCAAGGGCATAGCGGAAGAAGAGGACGCTGTCGGGGTCCATGCCGTCGCGGTAGAGGGGTACGGCAAAAACAGGATTGGTGCCGTAGGAAGCGGCACCAATCATACCTAACAGAAATCCCTTATGGGTGGAAAAACAGTGCAAGGCGGTTCAGAAGGGAAGATCGTCGGTGGGGTTCGGCTCGGGCGCTGCGTCGGGGAACTGGGGCACAGCTGGGGGAGTGACAGGAGCGGCGGGAGCAGCGGGAGCAGCGGGGGCTGCAGCGACGGGATTGCCATAGGCATCGAGTGGAGCAGCTTCCATCTTCCAGGCACGCACATCGGTGTACCATCGGCCATTGAACTCGCGGCTTTCGAGATCAAAGCTAACGATAACTTCCTGCCCTACCTCTGCCTTGTACTGGTCGGCCTTGTCGCCGAAGAGGTTGAACATGACCTTGCGGGGATACTGATCGTGGGTTTCGATGACATACTCCTGTTTCTTCCAGGAGTTGCCGTTTTTGGAGGTGCCCGAAGCGGGAGCCAGAACTTGAATTACTTTACCTTGAATTTCCATATTTAATTGTAATTTATTTGTATTGGTTGGAGTTGGAATTAACCCTGCAAAGATAAGGAAAAAGTTTGAGATAACGAAAGATTTGGTGAAAAAAATGTGTGAAAAATGCTAAAATAAGGGGTGTTAGGAATTTTTGACGGATGAAAAGGGGGAAATGTGAGAAAAAAGTTGTATCTTCGCACCCTGTAAATATGGATAAACTAGTAGCAACAATCGTCGATGGGCTCCAGGAGTCGAAGGCGAAGGATATCAGGGTAATCGACATGAGCGGTCTGGAAGAGGCGGCTTTCATGTACTTTGTCGTGTGCGAAGGCACCAGTTCGACGCATGTGGCGGGAATTGCCGACGGTCTGACCGATTATGTGCTCGCGCACACAGGCGAGCGCACGTTGGGAACGATTGGTATGAACAACCGAGTTTGGGTGGCTGTGGATTACGGCTATGTATTGGTGCATATATTCCAAAAGGAGACGCGCGATTTCTATCGCCTCGAAGAACTTTGGGAAGATGCGGATGTACAAGCGATAGTTGAGAGTTAGTTTAGAGTTTAGGGTTTAGAGTTTAGAGCAAGTCCCCCCCCTGCCGGACACTCCCGTTGGACGGGTCCGGCGAGTGGAATCCGGAGGAAAGATGAAAATTAAATGGCAAACGAAAGAGATATAAATGAACAGCCGGCGATGAACGGCGGAAACGGAAACCAGCCCCGCAGTGGCATGAGCCAGGGACAGGGCGGCGGTTTCAAGATAAATTTCAATTTCTATTGGTTCTATCTGGTGTTGGGACTGACACTGGTGGGTATATACTTCTTCTCCGGATCGTCCTCGACGGCGAGCGGAGAGGTGAGTTATTCAGAGTTCACCCGTATTGCCGAACAGGGCAATTTCGAAATCATCCGTGTGGACAATCAGGAACAGACCGCACACGGCCGTCTGTGGAAAGACTCGCTGACAAGTGTGCTCAATGCCAATCCCGACCTGGCGAAAAAGTACACTCAGGCCAAGAAGAAACAGGTGGATTTTGTGATTGAGACCTATATCCCATCGGGTGA
This sequence comes from uncultured Bacteroidales bacterium, assembly GCA_905236195.1. GTDB lineage: Bacteria > Bacteroidota > Bacteroidia > Bacteroidales > UBA3663 > Liminaster. Next base: position 11,258 of record CAJOOX010000220.1, on the reverse strand, counting down.
GAAACTGAGCGAGGATTACGATGCATGGAAAAGCAATTTCCAGCAGAACGGCCAGAAATTCCTCACCGAAATCAAGTGGGAGAAAGTTTCCAACACCTGGAACATCGTCTGGAGTCTGGCGTCCCCCATTCTGCTGCTGATCTTTTTCTTCTGGATAATGTCGCGAGGCATGAGCGGCGCAGCCGGAGGCATCTTCAATGTGGGCAAGAGCCGAGCCAAGGTGTATGAAAAAGACAAGCAGAACAAAGTGACGTTTGCCGATGTGGCAGGCCTGAGCGAGGCCAAGACCGAAGTTCAGGAGATAGTGGAGTTCCTCAAGAACCCCCAGAAATACACCACCCTGGGTGGCAAGATTCCCAAGGGCGCCCTGCTGGTAGGGCCTCCCGGCACCGGAAAAACGCTATTGGCCAAGGCCGTGGCCGGCGAGGCGAACGTACCCTTCATGTCGATGTCGGGTTCGGATTTCGTAGAGATGTTTGTGGGCGTGGGCGCCAGCCGAGTGCGCGACCTCTTTGCCCAGGCCAAGGAGAAGGCCCCCTGTATCATCTTCATCGACGAGATAGATGCCATAGGCCGAGCCCGCGGGACGAATGCGAGAATGTCGAGCAACGACGAACGCGAGAATACGCTCAACCAGCTGCTCACCGAGATGGACGGCTTCGGCACGAACTCGGGTGTCATCATCCTTGCAGCCACGAACCGTGCCGACATGCTCGACTCCGCCCTGCTGCGTGCAGGACGTTTCGACCGTCAGATTCACGTTGACCTGCCCGAGTTGAGCGACCGTATCGCCATCTTCAAGGTTCATATGAAACCCCTGAAGCTGGACAAGAACTTCGACCTCAACAAACTGGCACGTCAGACACCCGGATTCTCGGGCGCCGACATTGCCAACGTATGTAACGAAGCCGCCCTGATAGCCGCACGCAACGGCAAGGAGTCGGTGGATATCGAGGACTTCAACAACGCCATCGACCGCATCATAGGTGGTCTGGAGAAGAAGTCTAAGGTGCTGACTGGGGACGAGAAACATTCCATCGCCATCCACGAGGCCGGTCACGCTACCATCTCCTGGCATCTGCAGTATGCCGCACCACTCGTCAAGGTTACCATCGTGCCGCGCGGCAATGCACTGGGCGCGGCCTGGTATATGCCTGAGGAACGTCAGATTACGACTCGCGAACAGATGAACGACGAGCTCTGCAGTCTGCTGGGCGGCCGTGCCGCCGAGGAACTTTTCCTGGGACATATCTCGTCGGGCGCAGCCAACGATCTGGAACGAGTGACCAAACAGTGCTACGCGATGGTGGCCTACTACGGTATGAGCGAGAATCTGCCCAACATCTGTTACTACGACTCGAGCGGACAGGAATACGGATTAACCAAGCCCTACAGCGAGGAACGCGCCAAGATAATCGACCAGGAAGTGTCGAAGATGATAGCCGAGCAGTATGCCCGGGCCAAGAGCATTCTCAGAGAGTATGCCGAGGGTCACGGGACCCTTACCCAAGTGCTCGAAGACCGCGAGGTCATCTTCACCGAGGATGTAGAGAAAATCTTCGGTCCCCGTCCCTGGACATCCCGTCAGGAGGTGCTCCTCCAGTACAATGAGACGCAGCCCGCAACAGAAGAGCCGGCAGAAGCCGGAGACCAGGCAGGGCATGCAGAAACAGAGAAATAACGAAAAAAAGAGGATATAATGAAAACGATCAAGAAAGCGAATCTGGTGCAGCGCACCATTACGGGACTGATACTGGTAGCTGCCATCATCGCCTGTATACTGTTGAGTCCCTGGGCCTTCGGCGGACTCTTTGCCTTCCTTATCTTTGCTGTGCTGATGGAGTTCTATGCACTGATCAACGTGACCCGCGAAGTCAAAATTCACCGCTGGCTCCACTCCGCAATGGGCGCAGTGCTGTTCCTGAGTGTGTTCCTGAACACGTCGCACGTCATCCACTCGAAGACCTACCTCAGCGGAGGGAATATCTTTCTGATTTATATGGTCTATGTGATGGCAATGTTCATCTCGCGGCTCTATTCCAAGCAGGAGAATCCCATCCGCGAACTGGCTTACATCATCCTGGGTCAGGTCTATATCGCAGCCCCTCTCTCGATGTTGAATGCGATCGCTTTCCATATGCTCAAGTATCCAGACGACATGAACATCATCGGTAACTACTGTCCCATCTTCCTGCTGGCGCTGTTCTTCTTCATTTGGATCAACGACACGGGAGCCTACCTCACGGGCATGAGTTGCGGCAAACACAAGCTGTTTGAACGCATCTCGCCCAAGAAGACGTGGGAAGGATTCTTCGGCGGACTTGTGGCCTGCATGCTGCTGGGACTCCTCCTCGGAGACTATGAGTTTTGGGATTTCTTCGGTATCCATCTGACCGAAGCCGTGCGTCTGTCTCGTCTCGAATGGACACTGCTCGGCGTTGTGGTGAGCATCTTCTCGACCTTCGGCGACCTGATTGAGTCGCTTGTCAAGCGCAGCGTCGGAGTGAAGGACAGCGGCAAGATGCTGCCGGGCCACGGCGGCTTCTGGGACCGTTTCGACAGCCTCATCATGGCAGCCCCGGGCATGTACCTCTTCCTGGTGATTATTTCAGCACTCCATATTTAAATAATATAATATAAAACAAAGAGCCGGACAGCAGCATACTGACCGGCACTTTGTTTTTAAAGCCTGGTGATCCGATTGGGATTCGAACCCAAGACCCACAGCTTAGAAGGCTGTTGCTCTATCCAGCTGAGCTATCGGACCATTTAGCGGGCGCAAAGATAGCGTATTTTTTCGAAATAACCAAATTTTCCGGCAAAAAAATCAGAAAACATAGCCGAAATTCAGCATAAAGTTGAATTCTTTGGTCTTGCGACTCCAATATCCGGTGGCCGAGAGGGGACCTGCCATGAAACGGTAGGCATAGCCCAGCTGTAGTCCCCACGTGTCATATTCCGCACTGAACATTTCCTTGATGTGGGGCGCGGAGGTGGCGGCTTCAACGCCGCCCGTGATGTAGTGGGACTTGAAGATTCTCTGCTGGGCCTTGAATCCGGTGATGATGGTGAAATCCTCACCGATTTCGGGGTAGAAGATACCGCACATCGTCATCTGATGGTCAGCAAAGAGTCCCCGCTCGAATCCTCCAATAAGAGTGGTCAGCGACAACGGGGTGCGTTTGTCGAAGAAGATGAAGCGAGCCTGGACTCGCGGAATGAAGGTGAGCGAAGCCGTCATGGGGATGGCTTGCTGGAAGAATACATCGGCTTCAGGCACGATGTTTTCGTCTTTGTAACGGTAGAAGTTGGTAGTGTAGAGGTGGGCTCCGAACTCCAACTGGATACCCCGTGTGGGGAAGTAGCGGGAATCGAGCGTGTTGTATTCGCCTTCGATGAAGTAGGTGATGTAACGCTCGGTGCGACGGTTTTCGGTCGAGTCGAGGATGCCGGCCGTGCTTGCTTTGAGCAGAATGTCGCTGTAGCGCCAGAAATCGAACCTCACGCCCATCTTGTAGTCGATATTGCGCCAGGTCTGTCCGATGTGGAGCTGGATTCGGTTCTTGAACGATTCCACCTGCGCCACCTTGTAGCCTTCCCTGTAGAAATTCTGTTCCCAGCGCCTGAACTCATAGCCCAGGTTCATGTTGTCGATGCCGAACATCCGGTGATGGATATATGCCCTGATGTCGAAACGTTTGCCCAACCGGAAGTTCAGGTCTGTCGAGATGTCGTATTTCTTGCTGATGGGCATAGTGGCACCCAGCAGCATTGAAGCGCTCTCATAGTTGTCGAATCGGGCACCCACCTTGATTACGGTCTTCATTACCGTCTTGTTGACATTCTTGAGGCCGGCTACCACCGAACCTATGCCATCTTCGGGACGGTTCCAGTAGTGCAGGCCGGGATAGGCGGGTGTGGGGTTCGGGCGGTAGTTTTTCTGCAGGCCGAGGGTTTGCGTCTTGAACTTCATCAGTTCGGGCACCATCTCCCGGGAGCACCTGACACCGCGGTTCAGCAGCGTGTCAACGGCGGCAGGGGTGAACGAAGCGGCTCCGTAGCCCGCCACGTCGAGGGGAATATAGATATCGCAGTCCTGGATATTCTTTTTATAGAGAGGAGCAGCCGAAACATCATAGAGGTGGGTGATGATATCTGCAAAGTTATCCATCAACTGGGCATCCGTTTCACCTGTCACGAGGTCGAGACCGATAATGACATCGGCCCCCATGCGGCGGGCCACATCGACGGGGAAGTTGTTGGTGACACCTCCGTCCACAAACACGAGGCTGTCCTTCCTCACGGGAGTGAAAGCACCGGGAATGGCCATCGACGCTCGCATGGCCTGCACAAGATCGCCATTGTGGAACTCGTAGACCTTGCCGCTCTGGGCCTCAGTGGCTACGCATGCAAAAGCCTTAGGCAGCGAGTTGAAGTCGATTGAGTCAGGCACGCCGTCCAGCATCTGGTTGCGGAGCAGGTTGATAACGTTCTTGCCCTGCAGGATACCGCTGGCACGCGAAACATTCAGTTGAGACGAACCCAGCGTCATCTGGAAAATATACATCTCGTTGTCGCGTCTCACACCGAGCCCGTCCATTCCGTAGGTGGGTTTGTCGAGCAGCAGTGACATCCAGTCCTGAGAAGTCACCAAATTACGCAGCTCAGCGGGGCTGTAGCCTGCGCTGTAGAGGCCACCGATCAGAGAACCCATGGAGTTACCCACTACCATGTCGATGGGGATGCCGAGTTCTTCGATGGTCTCCAGCGCTGAGATGTGGGCCATACCTTTGGCACCGCCTCCGGCGAGCACGACAGCTACCTTGGGACGGCTTTTATGGGTAACGGGATCAATTACTGTGGCCGATGACGACAGTGAGAGTGACAAAAATATAAGGGAGGAAAGAATGAATCGGCGCATATTAATCGTTGGTGGATTTTTTGAAGGCAACAGCATCCGGTCGTTCGGTTGTGACGGCTCTGCCCAACAGGGTATTCACAAATTCGCCGATATGGTCGAGGTAAAGGTCGTAGTGATTGTGGATGGCACGGGCGTGGTCACACCCCGTAGCAATCCACAACTCGCGTTTGCCCACCCCCTTCTGGTTATACAGTTCAAAGCCCATTTCGACGGGAACGATTTTGTCCTGGTCGCCGTGCACGAACAGTATCGGTTTTTCGATATGAGCCACCATGTTGTATGGAGAGACATCCCAGAAAGAGAACCCATATCTCAGTTTGCAGAGCCAAGAGGCCATAAAGTAGAACGGGAACCTGGGCAGGTCGTATGTGTCGTAAATGATATGCTGGAAGCCCTCCCAAGCGTTGGTCGGCGCACAGTCGGAGATATATCCTTTCACATACTCAGGCGTGCCTTCGCCGGCCGTTGAGAGAGTGCAGGCGGCACCCAGCGATAATCCGTACATGAAGATTTCCTGCTGGGGCCATCGTTCGTGAACGAGGGTGATCCACTGCAGCATGTCGTAGCGGTCGTTCCACCCCAACGAGGAATGGTCGTCACCCGAGAGTCCGTGATATCGCATTTCCGGCAAGAAAACGTTGAGTCTCAACAGGTAGCAGAGGTAGGCATAGCGCATCATGATTATCGCATTGTCCCTGTAGCCGTGAACGACGATGGCAGTCATCACGGGATTTTCGTGCTGGATGAAGATGCCGTGGAGCTCTACGCCGTCATCGGCCGTAATCATCGTATCGCGCCAGGCACCCTTTGCAATCAGCGAGTCCTGCCAGAGCTTCAGCTGAGGGTAGCGGTGGAAAACTTTGGTGTAGGAAACGTCATAGTTGCGGGTATAGTCCGTCTCAGGCTTGATGATGGTGTCCAATATGTTCGAGGATACAATAATACATCCGCCGGCGAGAATCACCAGCAGTGACAGTGTTATTATAATCAAGAAACGAATTTTCTTACGCATATCTTTTTTATTGCCTGCAAAGATAGATATTTTTTTGTATATAAACGTAATGTTTATCGAAAAAAATACAGAAAGCTGAGTTTTTGTGATAATTTATCAATTTTTTTGCTGTTTCTCTTGTTGTTTTATGATATTTTTCGTATCTTTGCAGCGGAATTTGTGTCAATGATGACACTTTGCAACTCTGTCTGAAAAATTGGAATAATAGCAAATATGAACAAGATTTTATCAAAAAAGATGTTTTCCGAAAAGGTAGCCTGCCTGGAAGTGGAGGCTCCCTTGATTGCCCGCAGCCGCAAGGCCGGACATTTCGTTATTGTCCGCATCGACGAGCGTGGCGAGCGCATTCCCCTCACCATTGCCGATGCCGATATCCAGAAAGGTACAATCACGCTCGTAGTACAGGCCGTTGGCGCATCCTCGACCCGGATCACCCAGCTTGAGCCAGGAGATGTCCTCCACGATGTGGTAGGTCCCCTCGGTCACGCTACCGACATTCAGAAGTACGGCACCGTGGTATGCTGCGGCGGCGGTGTGGGCGTGGCTCCTCTCTATCCCATTGTGAAGGCCATGCACGAAGCCGGCAACCGTGTCATCGTGGTGCTCGCCGCCCGTACCAAGGACCTCATCATCCTGGAGGACGAGATGCGAGCCGCTTCCGACGAGGTTATCATCATGACCGACGACGGTTCCTATGGTACCAAGGGGCTCGTAACCAACGGTGTCGAGACCGTTATCAACCGGGAGAAGGTCGATAAGGTTGTCTGCATCGGCCCCACCATCATGATGAAATTTGTGGCCCTGCTCACCAAGAAATACGACATCTCCACCATCGTTTCGCTCAACACCATCATGGTTGACGGTACGGGTATGTGCGGCGCCTGCCGAGTGAGCGTGGGCGGCAAGACCAAGTTCGTCTGCGTCGACGGTCCAGAGTTCGATGCCCATGAGGTCGATTTCGACGAGATGATGATGAGAATGCGAGCCTACAAGGCCGACGAGGTCGAGGCTATGTCAAAGTTGAATGCTTAAAACCGGAAGAAAATGACACTTGAAGAAATAAAAGCATTGCGTTCCGAACCCTGGCGTGAGGAACTGCGTAAAGCCGTTTCACCCAAAGAACGCGGCGCTATAGAGCGCGTCAAAATGAACGAGCTGACACCCGAATACCGTGTCACCACATTCACCGAGGAGGTAAATCAGGGTCTCACCAAGGAGCAGGCTCTGCTCGAGGCCAAGCGCTGTCTAGACTGCGCCGACCCCTCCTGTATGAAGGGCTGTCCCGTTTCCATCAATATCCCCACCTTCATCAAGAACATCGAACGCGGCGAGTTCCTTGAGGCTGCGCATGTGCTCAAGGAGACCTCTTCGCTCCCTGCTGTCTGCGGCCGAGTATGTCCTCAGGAGAAGCAGTGCGAGAGCCAGTGTATCAAACTCAAGATGAAGCAGCAGCCCGTTGCCATCGGCTATCTGGAACGCTTCGCCGCCGACTACGAACGCGAGAGCGGTCAGATGCAGGCACCCAAGTGCGCCCCCAAGAACGGCAAGAAGGTGGCTGTCGTAGGTTCCGGACCTTCGGGCCTGGCTTTCTCGGCCGATATGATTAAACTCGGCTATGAGGTTACAGTCTTCGAGGCACTGCACGAAATCGGCGGTGTGCTCAAGTACGGCATTCCCGAATTCCGTCTGCCCAACAAGATTGTCGATGCCGAAATCAACGTGCTCCGTGAGATGGGTGTCAACTTCCAGCCCGACGTCATCGTCGGCAAAACCATCTCCTACGACCAGCTCCACGAGATGGGATTCGACGGAATCTTTGTCGGTTCCGGTGCCGGTCTGCCCCGTTTCATGAATATTCCCGGCGAGAACGCCATCGGCGTCATGTCGTCCAACGAATACCTCACCCGCATAAACCTCATGGGAGCCGGACGCGGGCTGGGCGATACGCCTGTGCTCAAGGGCAAGAACGTGGCAGTCATCGGCGGCGGCAACACCGCGATGGACTCTGCACGTACCGCACGCCGTATGGGTGCCGAGCGCGTCATGCTGGTTTACCGCCGTTCCATGGACGAGATGCCTGCACGTAAGGAAGAGGTACACCACGCCCTCGAGGAAGGTATTGAATTCATGACCCTCCACAATCCCATCGAATATCATGCCGACGAGAACGGCCGTGTCAACGAGATGGTGCTTCAGGTTATGGAACTCGGCGAACCCGATGCTTCCGGCCGTCGCAGCCCCGTGCCAGTCGAGGGCAAGACCGAGACCCTTCCTGCCGACCTCGTCATTGTGGCCGTAGGTGTGTCGCCCAACCCCATCATTCCCAATGCGATCTCCGCACTGGAGACCAGCCGCAAGGGTACGATTGTGGTCAACGAGGAGACCCTTCAGTCTTCGGTCAGCGACCTCTTTGCCGGCGGCGATATCGTGCGTGGCGGTGCTACTGTCATCCTCGCCATGGGCGACGGACGACGTGCTGCCGCCAATATGCACTCCTATCTCTCGGCCCGTTGATTTTCTATTCAAACGACTATAACCGGCAGCGACTCTCGTCAGAAAGAGCCGCTGCTGTTGTTTTCAATGGCAGCGGATGGCTCATGGCACGGTTTTTCAAATGGGCCATAGATTCCCTTTCGTCAACTTGCTGTTCCTGACGCAGACTGCGTCACCGCGCGCTGACCGGGATGACTGCCAATTTATTGCCCGCGTCTCGGCGGACCATTTGGCACCTGCCAATTCGTTGCCCGCGTCTCGGCGAAGCTTTTGACACTTGTCAAATGATTGCCCGCGTCTCGACGATGGTTTTGACACTTTTGCCGGGTCTTGGCTGTTGCGGGGGAGCCTGCGGATGCTGACGGAAGCGTTAGCCTGGTTCAATCTATACATGATTATTGTCAATGGGCATTCAAACCGTCATCCGGCGTACGACAACAAAGGTTGTATGGATCCCAAAAAGATGGGAATTACAGTTCCTTTGTAGAAAAAAAGCGGGAAAAAAGCCAAAATAACAATTATTGTACTTTTTGACTGTTATTTATTGTTAAAATCTGAATCATTTTTCTTTTTTCCCGATTTAAAACACTATCTTTGCAGCAACGAAGTAAACCAGACGCTTGTAAAACCTTTTTATTACTTTATATAATTATAAATCTAAATTTTCACAGTTATGAAAAGAAAATTATTTTCCATTTTGACGCTCCTCGCCGTGTCAGTTTTCGGGGGGGGCAGTGTTTGGGCAGAAACCATATTTTCAGCCAATGCGCTTGGTTCGGCTGCAGTTTCTTTTGAACCTGGTACTACGGCGATCACCTCGGAAATGGCCGCTATTAGCGGTGGTACTATGTCTGCTATAAGTGCTCAGACAAGTGCTAAAAATCTGATTGGCTTACAGGGCGGTAACCCTTATTTCTGTATGACCAATAATAATACCTCCTTCAAAGTAACTCTCACCAAGGCTCTTGCTATCGGAGATACCATTTCAGCTATTACATTTTCGCGTACGGATACAGGCCTCGGTCTTTATATATCTATATCCACTTCGTATGCTTCCTGTGACGAGAAATTACATCTGGATGCGGTAGAAAAAGCTGCAAGGGAACCATTCAGCTCCTATGTCGTCAAAGAAGGTGATAAGCTGGTAGGTGTTAATGAGTTTTATATTTACCGTGAAACCGGAAAGAGCACTTATTTCACTGCTTTCACTATCACACGCCCTCACATCCACAGCTATGCTACGGCGTGGACTTCAGATGCGAATGGACACTGGCATGCCTGCACGGCCTCTGGCGATTGCGATGCACCTAAGGCCGACTCAACGGCTCACGCGTTCGGCGAGGTTGGCGAAGCACTCTACACCTGCTCCGTCTGCGGCTACGTGGATGAGGCAAAGAAGACCGCCGCGTCTTCTCAGGACGCTGTCAATGCTGTTATAAGCAAGATTGACGCTATCGGTGTAGTGGCTTATACACCCGCATGCAAGGCGCTCATCGACGATGCCCGCAGTGCATACGACGCTCTTACGGTTGACCAGAAGCAGGGTGTAACCAACTACGAAACCCTCACTGCGGCTGAAGACGCCTATAAGAAACTGGCAGAAGCAGCCGGCAATGCCGATTACACGGTCACCATAAAAGACGGTACCGACGACGCTGAGAACTGGGTGATTACGCCCGATACAGGCAAGCCCGGCACAATCGTAACCATCAAGTACAAAGGCGCCAAGCAGATCAAGAGCATCAAGATCAGAAAGAAGGCTGCTGTGGTTTCTGAGTGAGAAATGCCTGGAAAAATATGTGAGTATTCCCTGAATAAAAAAAGAAAAAAACAATACAATATGAAAAGAATCAAATTATTCCTCATGGCAGCTGCCCTGGTAGGCGGCAGCGCTCTGCTGAGTTCCTGCGGTAACGAAGATACGGCTGTGGTAAACGTGCCTGAACTTGAAGGCGATGTTGAAATCAGCACCCTCACCGCTACCTCCTTCCAGTTCGAATTGCCTGAAGGCAATCTTGAAATTGAGGTAGAGTACTACGAATAATACTCTGCGTCAGGCGGCTGTCATCACGATAGCTGTCTGTCCAAAAGGGAAGGGAGCGAGGCAAAAGCCCCGCTCCCGTTTTTTTTGTGTCTGGCTGTGGCGTTTATTCAATGCCCCAAGTGAGGGAAGTGACTTTGAATTCGGTGCGGCGGTTGATCTGATCGACAATGGCCTGCTGTCCTGCCTCGAGGCTGTCGGCATATTCCTCGGTGAGGATCTGTCCGTAGGGGAGGAATTCATACTGTTCGTGGAGTTTTTCGGTCACCGTCTTGGGCGATTCCTTGCCGTAGCCGACGGGGGTGAGACGACCGGGGTGGATGCCCTGTGACGTGAGATAATCCACCACCGACTGGGCGCGCCGCTGCGAGAGGTCGAGGTTGTAGGCCTGCGAACCGATGCGGTCGGTGTGGGCCGACAGCTCGATGGCACAATAGGGATTGTCGTTGAGGAGCTGGACGAGTTCGTCGAGCGAGGGATAGGACTCCTCGCGAAGGGTGGCCATGTTGTAGTCGTAGAAGATGTTGTCGATTAGCACGGGCACCGAGATGGACGGCAGGTAGAAATCGACCTGGTAGTCGGCATCCTCCTGGATGGAGTCGCTCAGGAACTGCGCCTTGCGGTTGAGGTAGCCCTCTTTGCCCGACATGAGTACATATTCGGTAGAGCGGTCGATGGAGACCTCGTAGGTGCCGTCGGGCCTTGTGACGCTCTTGAAGTTCATGCCGTTGCGCCCCACGACGCGTACGATGGCCTCGGCGATGGGAATTTCGTCCATGTCGTAGACGGTG
>CAJOOX010000219.1 GCA_905236195.1 uncultured Bacteroidales bacterium | reverse complement strand
ATTGAAGAAACTGCCGTCCTACCCGGACGAGTATATCCGTAACATTGACCAGGCGATCAGCCGGTATGAGGCGCTGCAGACCCTGACCAGCAATGTAGCCTACATGTGGCACGCAGAGGACAGGATGGGTACCATCAGCCTGGGCAAGCTGGCCAACTTCGCTGTGTTGGACAAGGACCTCATGCACGACGATTTTGCGGCGATTGAGAAGGCCAGGGTGGTTGCCACCATCGTGGACGGCGAAGAGGTTTATAAAGCATAAAGAAGAGAACCTGTTTCCTCACCAACTACTACAAACTTCAAACGTATATGGTACAGAACACTGGTCGTCACCCCTCCTTTTTTACATGCGTTCTGATAACGCTGATAGCCTTATGCTTGGTCTGTTGCATCAAAACGGTCCATGATTCCGACACGCAACCGCAGGCATTCACATTAGGCGTGCGGCATTACGACATCAAAAACGCCCTCACGGTCACTAATCTCAGGTATCAGGGGAAGACGTTCAGCGCCATCGTTTTGTTGCAAAGTGAGATTCTCGCTGAAAACAGCGCAGAAGGCGTAGGTTGCGTCTTCCTGTTTGAAGGGAGTCCCAAAGAGGGGACGTATGACCTTGTCTATGATCCGCAGCAGCCGCTGGGGCATAGTCCGATGTTTTTTGTTTCGAGATTTCATACTAACGACTTCGTGAATGACGGGCTGGAAAAGATTTTGGATAATGCCGATGTTTATGTCGGCTGCAGAGGTTCTTTCACACTTAGGAAGGATCAGGACCGGTTTACCATCATGACATCGGAAGTCCAAGTTATGAATATGAAGGACCAGACATCGGTCATAAGTTCTTCCGTCGGGTTTGAAGATACCATGCTTAGTCTGGTGATTTCGTCGGCCGGTGATGATACCGGCAACTACAGTATATTCCGGGTAAATCTGAAGGACAGTCCGGCTGCTTCTGAACTTGCCATCTCCGAGTTTAACTTTAGTGACAGCAGTGGCAAAGAACTGATATCCTTTGCACCGGATCATCCAACAAAAGATTTCTATGTTGCTGTACCGCAGCTCGCCGTCGGTACTTATTGGATTATTGCAAGGTCCAACGGCAAACCCTATGTCGCCAAGGTCTCTTTTGACAAGACCACAGAGGCTGGCGAATACTACGAAATGTCGGTTAATATGGCCACGTTGGGAGATCTGATGGGTGAGGACGGAATGTTTTACGATGGCGCGGCTTCTGTGGCCAAATCCGGTACCACCGCTATTGGAATCATTGCCTACTTGGGCGCGGACCCGTTCAGTGAGAATGGTACGAAGGTCGGAGGAACCCCGTTCGTCGGGCACGGTCTGGTGCTCTGTCTGGTGAATGCGGCGAGGGGCGCGAGATGGACCAATGTCGGGGACGTTGAGGAATTCCCCGGCCAGAAAGTGGATAGTGGCTCCGAGATGTTGCGCACATGGAATGTGAGCGGCTATACGTACACTTCCGAATTAGCCGCCATTGACCCAAGCGAGGGAAATTATGATGTTCCCCGAAGAGCATGGAACTTCAATGATTTAAAGGCTCCCGCAGGTACGACAGGCTGGTTCCTTCCAAGTGCACAGCAGTGGGCACGCATGCTGTCCGGACCGGGCGGACTGGGCGGGCTGGACCTGGAATCCATTGAAAGCTCGTTCATGAGATGGATTGACAACGAGCACCAATCAATTGAAAGGTGGGAGAACGCCCTTAAGAAGGCAGGTACAGGGAATTACCACAGTATCCTTCCATACGAAGAGTACTGGTCAAGTTCGGAGTACGATATTGAAAAGGCCATTGCCCTCGTTATAGACGGTTCTGGTCAGGGAGACACCAGCGGCATCTTGTTTGGCGTAGTGGACAAAGGCAGCTGGATTCCCATTCTCCGTACCGTCCTCGCATTTTAGTCATGTTCAAAAAATAGCTTGCATCATTTTGCGAATCTTGCCGGCTTCTTTGGAACTTGTCATCAGTCATGCAGCCACTGCAGCACTCCTTCTTCCAAACTCCAAACAATCCCGACATATCAATGAAAACAAACAATATAGGATTATCACAATGAATAACACGAAAGAAACGAGGACTATGGTCAAGTGCAACAACGGCACTTTTGTGGGCAAGGAGACAGACGAACTGATTATCTGGAAGGGCATTCCCTACGCAACGCAGCCGCTGGGGAAACTTCGTTGGCAAAAGGCGCTCCCTGCCGCAGACGATGACGGCGTGTATGACGCGACAAAGCCCGGCCAT
>CAJOOX010000218.1 GCA_905236195.1 uncultured Bacteroidales bacterium | reverse complement strand
GTTTAGCATCATCTTTACAGTGTGCCTGATAGCATCGAATATCCTTGAAACAAAGCAGATGGTTTTCGGGCCGTTGCATCTGACAGGTGGGCTTTTGATTTTCCCTATTTCCTATATCGTCAACGATGTTGTATGCGAGGTCTGGGGCTACCGACGTGTAAGCATCCTGATATGGACCGGATTTATCACCAACTTCTGCTTCATGGCCATAGCATCCCTTGTTGATGCCATTCCCAGTGGGCCCTATTGGGACAATGAGGCGGGTTTTCATGCCATCTTTGGGCTGACTCCACGTATTGCACTGGCATCGTTTGTCTCGTTTATTGCCGGCAGTTTTGTTAATGCATACGTGATGAGTCGGATGAAGATTTCGGATCATGGCAAGCGATTCCCCCTAAGAGCTATCGTCAGTACCATTTGGGGTGAGGGCGCAGATTCTCTTTGCTTTTTCCCATTAGCGTTCTACGGAGTGCTGCCTGACGAAGAGTTGCCGTTGATGATGCTCTCTCAGTTGGTACTTAAAACAGTATATGAGGTTATAGTCCTGCCTGTCACAATCCGGGTTGTCCGTTGGGTGAAAGAGTATGAGGGCGAAGATGTATTTGACCACGACGTGAGTTACAACATATTTGCTGTATTTAGGAAGGGTGATGGAAAAGATTAAGTGTAATCACCATCGGAGACTGGGCGACGGACGAGAGCCATGAGCTTATCGGCGGAACTGTCGAGAAACCAGCCATCGACCTGAAAGAGGCAATGGAAATTCTTCGCAGGGACTTCGGCGTAGAACGTCTTGCTGTTGTCGGGGGTGGCCACATCAACGGTTCCATGCTCGACCTTGGACTCATTGATGAGGTGAGTATGATGTACGGCTACGGCATTGACGGACGCGCAGGAATGGCTGCGGCCTTTGACGGAAGACCCAAGAACCGCAAGCCTGTGCGACTGACATTCAAGTCTGTTGAAGAACAGGACGGTATTGTGTGGATGCGGTATCAGGTGGGGGGCAACAAATAACAAGCGAAGTATGCTAAAGCGTCATACGAATTAGGAAAATCGTTATAAACTTATTTTTATGTACTTGTCAGCCACTTGACCCTTGACGGTGAGAAACGTAGAATAGCGGGCCTTTACTTCGCCCCCTTCTGGTAGTCGCTGGGCAACATGCCGAAGCGCTGCTTGAAGGCATGGGTGAAGTGGTGGGGATAGTTGAAGCCGAGGCTGTAGGCGGTATCGACGACGGAGAGGCCGCTGACGAGGCGGCTCTTGGCCAGGTCGAGCACGAAGTCGCGGATGGTGTGGCTGGCGCTCTTGCCGGTGGTCTCGCGGATGAGGTCGCCGAAGTAGTTGGGCGACAGGCACAGTTCCTGGGCGCAGTAGCGGACGGTGGGGATGCCCTGTGCGGCCTGTCGTCCCTCGTCGTAGTAGCGGGTCAGCAACTGCTCGAAGCGCGTGAGCAGGTCTGCCGGGCCGCCCCTTTGGCCGTCGCCCTGACGGCGGGCCTGGTCGGTGAACTGGCGGGCGTAGAAGCGGCGGCAGTACTGCAGGATGAGTTCGAGCAGCGACAGCAGTATCGGGCGGCTGGCATCGTCCTGCGGGCGGCGCATCTCGTCGCGCATCCTCCGCAGGCATCCGATGATGGTCTGCCGCTCGTCGGCGGTCATCAGCAGGGCCTCGCGGCTGCTGTAGGCGAAGTAGCGGAACTGCTTCATCTCGGCCTCGATGTGGGTGCCGCGGATGAAGTCGGGCGCGAAGAGCAGCCCCCAGCCGCGGATGCTCGGCCCCTGTCCGCGCTCCTCGTCGCCGCCCACCTGTCCGGGGGCCACGCAGATGAGCGTCCCCGCCTCGTAGTCGTAGGTGGCGGAGCCATAGACGAGGCGGCTCTGCCGGTCGTCGCGTAGGAAGATGCCATAGATGTCGTAGCGGTTCACCGAGTCGCGCATCGCCGGCAGTTCGTCGTAGCACACGACGCTCACCAGCGGGTGCTCCGTCTCGGCCCCCACGATGGCGTTGTAGTCCGCCACACTCCTGATATGATGCAGTTTCCTTGCCATTGTGGGTGCAAAGGTAATGAAAAAACTCCCAACGCCGATGGGTTTTCGCACTTTTAACGCCGAAACTGCCAATAATTCAGAAATTCTTTGTACCTTTGCCTCCGAAAAGAAATAATAGGAGAAAAGAATCATGGCAATACCGGTAACAAACATTCCAGTGCTGACGGGTGAGGTGGCAGAACGCTTCATCGAGCAGTGCGAGTACAACGCTCAGCATCTGCGTGGCTCAGAATACCGAGGCGAATTTGAGGACATCTATAAGGATATCATTGCACGTTCCCCCATCCTGCAGAAATGAATATCGTAGATCTCAAGTTCGTTCCTCAGGGAACCCCAGATTTGAACATTCAAGCTTTCGACTGCGGTCGGAAGTCTGTTAATGATTTTTTCCATAACGAAGCGCAGGACTATCAGGACGAGTTGTTTGGCAAGACCTACTATTTCTGCCTGCCCGACAGCCCATCCGACATTGTTGCAGGCTTCACCGTAGCCAACGCCAGCATCTTCACCAAGCGTCTGCCCAATGCCCGCCAGAAGAAGATAGGCCGCGAGGTGCATCACGAGAAGGGACTTATCAACTATC
>CAJOOX010000217.1 GCA_905236195.1 uncultured Bacteroidales bacterium | reverse complement strand
GTCGCAACCCGTGATGATGATGGCGAAATGTCCGCCGCGATAAACGGTGATGTCGCGGATGGTGATATTGCGGCACAGTTTGAGAGCAATGGCCTTATCTCCCAGTCCGATGCTACCGCCGAGTACGATGCCGCCTTTCTCTTTATCCTTGTTGGTGAGTTCGCCGCCGTCAATCATTCCGTGGCCGGTGATGGCGATGTCGTGCTGCCCCTCGGCCCAGATGAGACTGTTGTGGAAGAAGGTGTGGCCGCCGTCCTGATACATGGGCCCTTCCCACGGCTCGCTCTCATCGTAGGCTTTGAGTTTCTGCGGAGCCGCTTTGATGACCGCACCTGAAGACAGATGCAGTTCGATGTTGCTCTTGAGGTGGATACTGCCGCAGACATAGGTGCCTACAGGAACTTCAACGGTACCGCCGCCATCGGCTACAGCAGCATCAATGGCTGCATTGAACGCAGGTGAGTCGAGCGTTTGTCCGTCGCCTTTGGCTCCGTAGTTTCGAACATCATAAACTTTGGCGTGGCCGGCCATAAACAGGCACACCATGCAGAGGAGGGAGAGAAGGTGTTTCATTCTTTTTTTTGTTTTTAGGGGGGATTTCGAAATGTCGAAATCTCGAATTTATCTTTTTGCAATATCGTCAAACAGAGCCTGGAGGTAGGCTTTGCCCCAGCGCTGGGCGGTCCCGTTGGGATCTTCGGTGCCGTCGAGCCCGTGGCCATCGTATTCGTTGTCCTGAATATAGCGGATGCTGTCGGTGAGGAATCCGAAGCCGTCTGGCCAGGTGTATTCGACGAAATGGGGTGACTTGGGGTCGAAGATGTCATGACTGAAGTTGAAATCATCGTAGGGCAGACCCAGCTGATGCAGCAGAGTGGCCGCGATATCAACTTGCGAAGCCAGGGTAGGGACGGTGAGTGGTCGGGCAACTGCGCCGCCAGTCCAGAACATCGGGATGAGCTGACGCTTCATCTCATGGTTCTGTACCTTGGGGGGATAGTTGGCGTAGCCGTGGTCGGCCACCGCAATGATGAGCAGGTTGTCCCATGCGGGAGAGTGGCTGAGCCGGTCGATGAAGAGACCGAGGCAGGAGTCGGTATAAGCCACCGAGTTGATATAGGGATCCTCGAACTTATGGATGGGCGCATCGAACGGCTCGTGGCTGGACAGCGTGAGCGTCGCCTTGAAGAATGCAGTGAGCGTGCTGTCCTGACGACGGGCTTCTGACTCCGAACAGATGCTGTTATACAGATAGTCGAAGAGTACCTCGTCTGGCACTCCCCATTGGGAGGTGCTCTGTTCCTCGGGGAAGTCGGTGTATTCCACAATGTCGTCGATACCGCCGGCATGGAGGAAGCCCTTCAGATTGGTAAATGCAGCATCTCCGCCGTAGATGAACTGTCCGCGCCAACCATATTCTTTCAGTCTTCCCGAGATGTACTGCAGGGAACCTACCTTGTCGGGATTGTTCATGATGGTGTAGCAGGGCTGGGAAGGATAGGCTGCCATAACAGCCGCCATGCCGCGGTCTGTACGGAAAGAGTTGGCATAGAACCGCGAGAAAGACACACTCGATCCGTAGAGGGCATTGATGCAGGGCATGATAGCGGGATCAGCCTCGGGCGCAATGGCGTGGCAGGCCGAGCCGGAGAACGACTCAAGCAGGACAAGCAGGATGTTGGGCCGGTCGGTATTCAGGAGGGAAATACGAGGTTGGAGCACGGAATCGGGCTGTGCAAACCGGGCAGGCGCCGTTTCCAATCCGATGAGGGCATTGCGGCATGTTTCATCGTCCATAAAACGGTACTGAACGCTGAAGTCGGCCGGGCGTTTCATGGCATAGTAAACCGAATAGGCGGGATTAATGGCCGCCTGGTTGAGGCGCATGTCGGTGGTGTAGTAGGCTGTGCCCAAAGTGACGGAACGCTCCAGCAGGATGATGAAGAAGATCATGGCCGCCGCCGTGAGGATGCGCGAGAGGCGGTGACCCGTGGCCCGTTCGATGGTGAGGCGGGGAGAGCGGTCGGTCGCTTTCACCTTGTTGCTACAGGACTCGGGAAAGAGTTTGCGGAGCGGTTTCTGGATGAGCCAAAGGAAGGCAATCAGACCAATGGGTGAGGCAATGAGAGCGGCCGGAGGAGACTGCATGAGCGCCTCGACGGGATTGTCCATGAGGTAGATGAGCGGCGTCGTGTCGAGGCGGAACCCCCAAAAACCATAGAGCACAAAATCAACCCCCAGGAACAGAAGGACAGGAAGCACGATGATGCTGAAGTAGATGCGCATCGAGATATCGTGCCAGGCACCCGGACGGAGAATGCGTACGATTTCCAGCGCAAACGGCAGAAGCATGATGAGACCTGCAACGGTGAAGTCGTGGGCGAAGCCGTGAGAAAGTACAGTGAGCCAGTCAAGCAGCGGGTAGGCTTCGTAAATGTCCCAATAACAGAACATAAAGATGACTCTGCACAACTCAAAAAACAACACCAAAGCCAAAAAGACAGCTATTTTTTTCTTCATGAACCTCGATTTTTATATTTTTATCGGTGCAAATATACAAAAATTCCGGAAAACTTTGTATCTTTGCACCCGAAAAAAGACAGAATTATGGAAAAATTAGAAAGAATCAACAAATATTTGAGTGAAACGGGAGTCTGTTCGCGTCGCGAAACGGACGATTTGATTGCAGACGGCCGAGTGGAGGTGAACGGAGTGGCCGCCCGCGTGGGACAGGTCATCGACACAGAAAAAGACATCGTGACCGTGGACGGACAGAAAGTCAATCCGAACGATCCCATGGGCAATGCCATTTCGAAAGAAAGTTACGAGAAAACCCACAGGACTCCCTGGTGGGTGGAACATAACGAAGAAAAAGCCGACCGGCTCGAAGAAAAACGCCAAAACCCCAAGAGCAAACTGGTGCGTCACGCCCCCCAGGGGAAGAAGTTTGTGAAGGTGCCCAAGTCGCAGCTTACTCCAGC
>CAJOOX010000216.1 GCA_905236195.1 uncultured Bacteroidales bacterium | reverse complement strand
GTTCATTATTATGCTCATTTTCTCGCCATGCCAATCTTCAAGCGAGCTTGAGATTGGTCTTCTGGCTTAACGAAAACGTTCATTATCATGCTCATTTTCTCGCCATGCCAATCTTCAAGCGAGTTTGAAGATTGGTCATCTGGCTTAACGAAAACGTTCATTATCATTATATATGGGTAAACATAACCGTTAACTTGTCCGGTATGAGCTTCCTGGATCCAAATTTTACCCTTTCAGACCGCGCAAATCGGAAATTTTGGTGCAATTTATTATAATTTGGACGCATAAATGCAAAAAAGAACACATACCGCTTGCTTTTGTAAATAAAATGATGTATCTTTGCAGCGGGGTGTGACTCCCGAAGCATAGCTTAAAGAGCCAAGCTCTCACCCTCAAGGGGGGTGGAGCAGGATTCAAATCCTACAAAGGGGTTTGCCATTCCGAACCACAGAAACAGATAAATAAATTCCAAAAGACATGAACAGTATTTTTGATTTCAAGGCTTTATCGAGCAAAGGTAAAGAGATTGACTTCAAGCAGTTTGAAGGCAAGGTTCTGCTGATTGTCAATACAGCCAGCAAGTGTGGATTTACACCTCAGTTCGCAGGACTGGAGGATCTGAACCGGAAGTACAAGGATAGGGGATTGGTAATCATCGGATTCCCCTGCAACCAGTTCAAGGAGCAGGATCCCGGGGGCGATGCCCAAATTGAGGAGTTCTGCCAGCTGAACTACGGCGTGACCTTCCAGATCATGCGCAAGGGTGATGTCAACGGATCTGCTGCAGAGCCCATATTCGAGTATCTGAAGGCCCAGGCTCCCACCGAGGAGTACAAGGGACTGAAGGCCAAGGCTACGCATGCGCTGCTCAAGAAGATCAGCAAGAGCGTTGAGAAAGACAGCGACATCCTGTGGAACTTCACCAAGTTTCTGATTTCGAAGGACGGTGCGACCGTCAAACGTTACGCCCCCACTACAGAACCCAAGGAACTGGAGAAGGATATCGAAGCCATGCTGGCCTGAAAACCGCAGCCGTGCCCGTCTGCTGTCTGTATTCAGGAACTGACAACGGACGAGCTGTACGAACTGCTGAGAGTACGTCTCGAGGTTTTCGTCGTGGGACAGAAGTGCATCTATGTAGATACGGACGGCGACGACCGCACCGCCATTCATGTGTGGCTGACCCGCGGCGACAAGATTGTTGCCCTGGCTCGGATCTGCCCTGCGGAAACCCATGCAAAGGAAGTGTCAATCGGACGCGTCATCAGCACCGAACGAGGCAAAGGTTACGGCCGGCAAATCATGCTCCATGCCATTGATGCCGCAATCGAGTGTTTCGATGCGAAAATCATCGACATCGAAGCGCAGGAATACGCCCGAGGCTTCTACCAACGCTTTCGTTAAGCCAGATGACCAATCTCAAGCTTGCTTGAAGATAGGCATGGCGAGAAAACGCGCATGATAATGAACGCTTAGGGTTACGACAGGTATCGGACACCTTCATCCTCGAGGGCATCCCGCACGTCAGAATGACTTGGACAGGACATGAAAAGGCAAAATGAACCGAAAACAGGCGGAGACCAAAACTAAACCCAAAACCATAATGCCCCCAAAAACAGTAATGAAAACCAAAGTTATATTCCTTACAGCGGTATTGGTCATGAGCCAGCTTACCGCACATGCGCGCAAAGAACAGATTGACATCCCCACTCCCGGCGGCACACTGAAAGCCGTACTTCAGCGGCCCGACACGGAGGGGAATGCCAATGTACCCCTTGCCATCATCTGCCACGGGTTCACGGGCAACAAGAACGAAAAACTCATGCGGACCATAGCCGACAGCTTGGAGACACGCGGTATAGCCAGCATACGCTTCGACTTCAACGGCCACGGCGAGAGTTACGGCCGGCAACAGGAAATGACCGTTCCGCGCGAGACGGAAGATGCCGCACAGGTCTTTGCCTATGCCCGCGCACTGCCTTATGTCGGAAAGATTGCCATTGTGGGCCATTCGCAGGGCGGTGTGGTCACTGCCATGACGGGAGCCGAGCTCGGCAGCGAGTCGGTCGGCGCCCTCTGTCTGCTCTCCCCCGCCGCCGTCCTGCGCGACGATGCCCTGCGCGGCACCCTTTTCGGCCAATACTACAATGCTGCCGATCCGCCGGAAGAAGTGTCCCTCCCGGGAGGCGGCTACACCATCGGACGCAACTTCATCCTCTCGGCTCAAAACCTGCCCATCTACGAGACGGCACGCCGGTATGACGGCCCCGTACTCATCATACACGGCAAGGCCGATATCATCGTCCCTTATACTTACGGCCAGCGGTTCTGCGACGAGATGCGTCATGCCCGCATCTGTCTGCTCGAGGGGGAAAACCATTCCTACTCGGGACGCGAGGACAGACCGGCCCGGATGGTTGCCATTTTCCTGGAAAGGGAACTGAAATGGGAAACTGGCGTGGAATAAAATGACAAAACCAATCAGAGAACGATAGAGCATCGAAATGCTTATGAAACTGCTGGAACTTGTAAACAAACGGTACAGTTGCAGGAACTATCAGTCCCGCAGTGTTGAGAAAGAAAAACTGGAGTATATCTTGGAATGTGTGCGCCTTGCGCCCTCAGCCGTCAACCGACAGCCATGGTGCTTCCACATCGTCACCGGTGCAGAAGAAAAGGAACGTTTGCAGAAGTGTTATGACCGGGAATGGTTCAAGACGGCACCGATGTATATCGTTGCCTCCATCCTTCACGACCGGGAATGGATCAGGGGCGACGGCAAACCCCATGGGGACATCGACATCGCCATTGCCGTCGAACATCTCTGTCTGGCCGCCACCGAACAAGGCCTCGGCACCTGCTGGATCTGCAATTTCGATGCCGCGCGCTGCAAGGAGCTGCTGACCCTCCCCTCCGACGAGGAGCCCGCCGTCATTATTCCTGTCGGATATGCTGCCGACGAAGCCAGGCCCAAGTGCCGCAAAAGCATCGGTGAAATCGTAAAATAGAGACAGCAACTCCCGGGTCTTCGCCATAACCTATTGGATAAAAGAATCGGCATAGATGGTGAAATCACACAATATGGAAATAAAAATACAGCCCGCCCGAAGGGATCAGGCTCCGGCCATAGCCAGTCTCATCATGACGGCCATGACGGACGAGTGTTGTCTCAGTTTCTGTGGTGAGGGTTACGGACTCGATGATTTTCGCAGGATGATGACCCTTTTAGCAGAACGCGAAGATTCGCAATACAGTTATCTCAACACGCTGGTTGCCATGGACGGCATCCGGGTGGCCGGCATCGCCGTCAGCTACGACGGGGCACGCCTGACGGAACTCCGGCGTCCGTTCCTGCAGTTGGCACTCCTGCACATAGGCCGCGACCACTCCGGCATGGGTGCCGAGACGCAGGCCGGCGAGCTTTATCTCGATTCGCTGGCCGTTTTGCCGGAATACCGGCGCCGGGGAATAGCCCGCCGGCTCGTACTGGCCACCAGGGAGAAAGCCGACCGCACGGGACTGCCCGTAGGACTGCTCGTCGATGAGGGCAACCCCGCCGGAGCCGCCTTCTACGACAGGATGGGATTCCGCTATGTGAACGACAGTCAATGGGGCGGCCACAGAATGAAACATCTGATTCTGTAATTTAAAAGAAATAGATCAAAAATGATAAGAAAAGCTGACAACAGGGACACGGCCGGAGTCATCGCACTCCTGCATCAGGTCAACATGGTGCATTACGTTTTGCGGCCCGACCTGTTCAAACCCCACACCACCAAGTACAACGAACAGGAACTGGAAACGATGTTCGGCGACGAAAGCCGGCCCGTCTTCGTCTATGACGACGGCGGCAGGGTTACAGGCTATGCTTTCTGCCAGATAACCGAGGTGCGCGACCACCTTCTGCTGCAGGACATCCGCACGCTGTATATCGACGATATCTGCGTGGATGAGCAGGCACGCGGCAAACATGTCGGGAGTGCACTCTATGCCCATGTGCTCGACTACGCCAGGTCTGTGGGCTGCAACAACGTCACCCTCAATGTATGGGAAGGCAACGAGGCCGCCCTGCAGTTCTACCGCAAAATGGGAATGACGGTGCAGAAAACGACAATGGAAATGAAACTATGACCGAAAAAGAGAAAATGCTGGCGGGAGAAGTCTATCTTGCCACCGCTCCCGAACTGATAGCTGAGTTAAGTGCCACGCGCAGCAAACTGCATGCATTCAACAGCCTGCCACCCGATGAAACGCGGCGCATGAAAGAGTTGCTGAAAGACATGCTGGGCCACATTGCCGACGATGATTTTATCATCAACCAGCCGTTCCGCTGCGACTACGGTAAACAGATCCGCATTGGGAGGAAATTCTTTGCCAACTTCAACTTCACTGTTTTGGACGAGGCCTTCGTCACCATCGGCGACAACTGTTTTATCGGTCCGAACGTGAGCATCTATACGGCCTGCCACAGCACTGACCCCGAAGAGCGAAACAGCCGGATGGAATGGGCCGAGCCGGTCGCAATCGGCAACAACGTATGGATTGGAGGCAGCGTCACCATCCTGCCAGGAGTGACCATCGGCAACAATGTAACCATCGGAGCCGGTTCGGTGGTAGTCAGCGATATTCCATCGGGGTCAGTGGCCGTGGGCAATCCATGCCGGGTGAAAAAGACGATTCTCCGAATTGGGTAAATTTTGGCGGAAAATGTATCATAGCCGTTTCGGAAAAATGCACGATCTTTGCAGCGCGAAATTTCAAGCTGTACAAGCTGACTTGCAAACTCGCAAAACTATAAGAACGGACAGATAAAAAACAAGCGTTATGAAAACATTTACTTTTGATGCCGGCTTTCCCGGCAAGGCGATTGTACATCGGGCTTATCACGGCTCTTTCGGCTTAACGAGGGGACTCAAAATACTCCTCACTTCCGCGCTCTCCCTGATGATGACAACTTCATGCAGCGGCAGAGAGAAAGCAGAGGCTCATGCCAACTCAGAACCTGCTCCCAAGGATAGCAAAATCCTTGTGGTATTCTTCTCACATGCCGGCGACAATTATTCCGTAGGCAACATCGAAGTGGGCAATACCAAGATTGTGGCCGACTATATCTCGGAATTCACGGGAGCCGACCAGTTTGAAATCAAAACCTCCAAGTACGACGGAATGGCCTACCGCCCACTCTGCGATCTGGCCAAAGAGGAACAGAAGAACGGCGAACTCCCGCCCTACGAAGGTTCTGTCGATGTATCGCAGTATCAGACCGTCTTTGTCGGCGGTCCCGTCTGGTGGGGAACCTGGCCTCAGGTAATGTACACCTTCTTCAGCAAAAACGACATGAGCGGCAAGACCCTTATTCCCTTCACAACCCACGAAGGCTCCGGCCTCGGCTCCTGTGTCAAAGACCTGAAGAAAGTCTATCCCAATGCCGATGTCCGGAAAGGCTTCTCCATCTACGGCCACGATGTACGCACCGACAAGGACCGTGTAGTCAAATGGCTTGAATCCCTGGGTTATTAGCGGCCGGGCCTGCCGGAATGCCAGATTTTTGATTCCATACCCCTCCCCTGTACAGTTTAGCCGGAAGCTGCGATTGCAGCCTTCGGCTAAATGATAGTTTGGAAGATTCATTCCGCATCATGCACCATGCTGACAGCCCCTGTCCTGCAACCGAGGTGCAGCATTCGCCGTCAGAGCCGGAGGACACTGTACTGCCAGAGTATCTTCTTTGGCGAGTTCAGTTTTCGAGCGCCCTGAATAGTTCCTCAATGGCCTGATCGGGGTCACCTAATTCGTCAAGCAGGGTGACGAACTTAGAGCCGATGATGGCTCCGGCGGCATTCTGCTGGGCTGACTCCAATGTCTGGCGGTTGCTGATGCCGAAACCGATGAGGCGGGGATTGCGGAGACGCATGGCTTCGATGCGGCGGAAATAAGCCTGTTTGGCTTCGTCGAAGCTCTGCTGGGCACCGGTGGTGGCTGCCGACGAAACCATGTAGATGAAGCCGTCGGTATTGTCATCTATGAATCGGATGCGCTCGTCGGAGGTCTCTGGCGTGATGAGCATGATGATGCGCAGTCCATAACGGTCGGCCACCGGTTTGTAGATTTCGATGTAGTCCTTGAACGGGAGGTCGGGGATAATCATACCGTCCACGCCCACTTCGACACACGACTGGCAGAAGGCTTCGAAGCCGTAGGCCAGAATGGGATTGAGATAACCCATCAAGATGAGGGGGATGTCAACCTCCTGGCGGATGTTGTGGAGTTGCCGGAACAGCAGTTTGACATTCATGCCGTTGCGAAGCGCCTTGGTGGCGGCATTCTGGATAACCGGACCATCGGCCAGCGGGTCGGAGAACGGAACGCCGATTTCTATCATCGAGATGCCATGGGCGGCCAAACTCCTGATGACTCCTGCCGTGTTGTCGAGGGTTGGAGCACCCGCACAGAAATAAACAGAAAGTATTTTGCCGGTTGTATTTTGAAAAAGCTGATTAATGCGATTCATATTAATATTTTGTATTTAATTAT
>CAJOOX010000215.1 GCA_905236195.1 uncultured Bacteroidales bacterium | reverse complement strand
CCAAAAACTTGTCGAACAACTCTTTCGGCATTTCTTCAGCACGGATGACCTTGCTTTGGGGTTTGGTAGATGTGTACCCAGCCTGCTCTCTTAATGTCCCAGCAAGCCAGGCAGCTTGCGTTGCCTGGTTTGAGTCGGAGCCGGATCAGTTGCCGTTGGTCACGTCGTTGGGACGCTTGCGGTTGTAATGACGCCTGCGGTTGGGTTTCTTGGGCTGGGGCACCTGCGCATTATCGACGGTAGCGACAGCATCGATGGGCTTGGTGACGGGAGCTGCCGGCATGACGGGAGCAGCGGGAACGGGAGCCGCGGGAGCCGGTTGCGGTTCGGGGGCAGGAGCCTGGGGTTGCTGCTTGGGCTGCTGAGGCTGGGACTGAGTCTGTTTGGCCTGCTGCTTCTGCTGCTGGGTTTGCAGTTTCTGCTGCTGTTTCTGTTGTTTCTGTTGCTGAGCCTGCTGTTTTTTCTTGAGGCGTTCCTGCTGGCGTTTCTGCTGCCGGTTGCCGGGCACAGGCTGCTGTGCTGCGGCTTTGTTGTCGGGTTCATTGGCATTCCGCGTATTGGCCATGACACGGCTCCATTCCTGGGCCTTCTTGTCGCTGGGTTTCACGACAGGTCTGGCCGGCCGTAGGGTTTTCCAGATTTTATGAATATAGATGAGGCTCACAAGAGCGAGAACGCACGCCACAACAGAAATGATGAAGGTGACGAGCATGAATGGATTATTGGATAAAAGTTCCATGAGGTTGTTTTGTTTTTAGCGTGAATAACTGCAGCGGGAATGCTGCGGTGAATAAAGAATCATTTGCGATGGCGGCGGATTTTGTGCCCCCACACTCCATATATAAATATAAAGAGGAAGCAGGGGAGACAAATCCAGTAGGCAAGCTGTATGGTGCCACACGCATCCATGCTGGCATCGCAGAGGGCTCCGAAGACCGTCGGGATGACAGCACCGCCGGCGATGGACATCGTAAGCAGGGCGTTGCCTTTGGCCGTGTAGGAGCCGAGGTCGCACGAGGCGAGCGGCCAGATGGCAGGCCACATGAGGCTGCATCCCAGGGCAAGGAGACCCAAGGCCCAGATGGATGAGGCTGCCGGGAGGAGGGGTACGAGTACCGAGCCCAGGATGGCAATGGCCGAACAGATGCGCAAGGCGGCTCCCTGGGAGAGGTAGCGCGGAATGAGAATCACACCGGCAATGTAGCCGATAATCATGCCGACGGGAGCAATCCAGGCATAGAGGTCGGCACGCTCGAGACCGAGCGAATCGGCATAGTCGACGCCGGTGGCGAGAGAGACGGTCTCGACACCCACATAGAGGAAGAGCGTCAGGGCTCCCAGCCAGAGATGGGGGAAGTCGGCAAGCCGGGCGGGTTCGGCCGATTGGGGCGCGTCGGTTCCTGCATCCGCCGGGTCGGAGGCATTGCCGTCGAGCGAGATGGCAGGCAGGGGGAAAAGCAGACATGCGCCCGCCAACACCAGCATGATGCCGATGATAATCATGAAGGGCGATGTGAGTTCGGAAAGACGGAGCGATGCCACCTCATGCCCGACAAACCAAACCATGAAGAGCGAGGGGAGAGGCCAGGCCAGTTTGTTGCAGATGCCCATGAGGGAGATGCGCTGTGCTCCGCTCTCGATGGGGCCCAGGAAGGTTACATAGGGGTTGATGGATGCCTGGAGCACGGCATTGGCGCTGCCCGACACGAACGAGGCCAGCAGGAAGAGCGGGAAACTGAGGGCACTGGCGGCCCAGAGATAGATGCCGAAACTGAGGGCAAAGCCCACAAAGGCCAGCGCCATGGTCGCCTTGTAACCCCAACGCCGGATGCTTGCCTGTGCAGGCCAGCCCCAGATGAGGAAGGGAACGAACGAGGCAAAGACGATGAGGTAGGACTGGAGGGAAGAGACCTGGAGCGACTGGCGAAGCACCGGCAGCAGGATGGGGTTGAGGCCCAGGGCAAAGCCGCAGGTGAAGAACATCAGTCCGATAAAGGAGAGGGAGCGTTTCATCTGTAGAACTTTATAATTCAACGTGGGGAAGTTGGGAGGCGATTTCCTCGTCATCCAGGTCATCGAGGTCGAAGTCGAACTCGTCGATGTAGGTGGGTTCGGTGAACTCGTCGAGGTCGCGACGGTCCTTTTTGGTGGGACGGCCGAGACCTTTGGCCCGGTCGATGAAGCCGGAAAGCCGGTTGAGCTGCAGAATCTCGAGCTGTTCGGGCGGCGTGATGTTTTCGACAAAGCCGGGGGTCAGTTTGGCACCCATGCGCTGGTCGGCCAAAGCGAGGACCTTGAAACTGTAGGTGACGGGAGGTTTGCGGACCTCGATGACCTCGCCGACGCGAACCGTTCTGGAGGACTTGATTTTCTGGCCGCCAATGGTGACGCGTCCGAGGCGGCAGGCCTCGGAAGCAATGGTGCGTGTCTTGAAGATGCGCACAGCCCAAAGCCATTTGTCGATACGTACTTCTGTCATGACTGTGGAGGAACGGGGTTGTTTTTTGTGTTGAACCGGTTCATGGCACGGGCGATGCCTTCAAGGCAGAACGTGCGGATAATCTCGGTGGCGGTGGAGAGGATTTCCGGCATCAGGGCTTCCTGGTCGGCAGGAAAGTGCCCCAACACCCAGTCAATCTGTGCCCCCTTGGGGAAATCGCCGCCGACACCGAAACGGAGACGGGCATACTTCTCGCTCTCAACCTTGAGGGCGATGTCCTTGAGACCGTTGTGTCCGCCTGCGGAACCGCCCGGACGGAGCCGGAGCTGACCAAAGGGCAGGTTGATGTCGTCGCAGATGATGAGGACGTGGTCGAGATTGATGTGCTCCTTCTGCATCCAATAGCGCACGGCATTGCCCGACAGGTTCATGAATGTGGAAGGTTTAAGCAGCAGGAGCTGCTGGTTCTTGACGCGCACCTCGGCCACATCGCCCAGCCGGTCTGTCTTAAAACAAGTATTGGATGCTTCAGCAAAAGCATCCAACACTCTGAATCCAATGTTGTGGCGGGTACCCTGGTACTCGGGACCAATGTTACCCAAGCCACAAATCAAGTACTTCATCAGCTGTTATTACTCAGCAGATTCGGCTGCAGCACGGCCCGAGTTGCGGGTAGTGCGAACAGCAGCAACAATAGCCTCCTTGACGTTGAGGATTTCGATGTTGTCGAAAGCGAGATCCTTGACTTTCATCACCTTGCCCAACTTGATGTTGGTAACATCGATGACGAGACGCTCGGGGATGTTGGCGTACTTGCCCTTGACGGTGAGGTCGCGCATCACCTTGACGAGCTTACCACCTGCCTTTACACCGTCGGCGTGACCCTCGAGTTTGATGGGCACCTTAACGACGATGGGCTGGGCAGCGTCGATCTGGATGAAATCGAGGTGGAGGAGTTCATCGTTGACGGGACCGAACTGAGCCTCCTTGATGATAGCCTGGCACTTGTTGCCGTCGATGTCGAGGTTAACGACATAGACCTGGGAGGTGTAGATGAGGTTGCGAACGTCGGCAGCCTTCACCGTGAACATGAATGACTTACCATCCTCGGAAAGTTTCTTCGAGATGATGTTGCAGGGGATGAGACCCTGAGCGCGAAGCTGCTTGGCAGCCTTCTTGCCGTTGTCGGTACGCTTGGTACCAGAGAGCTGAAACTCTTTCATTTGTTTGTTTTGTTTAAAAATGTGTTACTCAGAATGGAGGACTGACCTTTCCCTGAGGCTTGAGCGACCTCAAGGAGGCGAGCCCAGAATCTCCCATCACACTGCATGCGGGGGCAAGTATATTGACCATTCCGGTCTCTGCGATCCCACTTGCATGCTGATGTTAAACTCAAAAGCGGCGCAAAGATAGCGTTTTTTGCCGAAATAACCAAATAAATTACATAGATTTTTAGCATTTATGCGCTATTTTTATCCAAAAATGAAAAATTTTCTTTCCCGATATTGCATTTTCCGATAAAATTCCGTATATTTGCACCTTGAAATATATAAAACAATTTAAAACATCATATCAGCAATGGAAGAACAAATCGACTGGTCTTCGCTGTCGTTTGGCTACAGGAAGACGGATTACAATGTACGCTGCACTTTCGAGAACGGAAAGTGGGGCGAGTTGAGAGTTTCAGATTCAGAAGAGGTCACGATGCACATGGCTGCCACGTGTCTGCATTACGGCCAGGCCGGTTTCGAGGGCATGAAAGCCTTCCGCGGCAAGGACGGCAAGATCCGAGTGTTCCGTATGGACGAGAATGCCAAGCGTCTGCAGTCGACCTGCAACGGTATTCTGATGGCACCCCTTCCGGACGGTCTTTTTGAAGAAGCCGTCAAGAAGGCCGTCAAACTCAACGAACGCTGGGTACCCCCGTATGAGAGCGGAGCTTCCCTCTATATCCGTCCCGTCCTTTTCGGTACAGGCGCCCAAGTGGGAGTCCATCCGGCCGACAAATATGAATTCATCGTCTTTGTAATGCCTGTAGGTCCCTACTTCAAGGACGGCTTCAAAGCTACGCCTTGTTGCATCCTGCGGCACTATGACCGTGCAGCGCCCTATGGTACGGGGCGCTGGAAGGTGGGCGGCAACT
>CAJOOX010000214.1 GCA_905236195.1 uncultured Bacteroidales bacterium | reverse complement strand
TGGATGCCAAGGGAACCATCGCCAAGATACCGCTGCGCCCCCGCCTCATAGAGACCTACGGCGACAGCTATACCTGCGGCTACGGAGCCGATGCCGCCAAAGCGTCGGAGCCCTACAGCACCGAGACCGAGAACTGCGACCACGCCTACACTCCGATCATTGCCCGCTACTTCGATGCCGACTATGTGCTCTGCGCTCATTCCGGACAGGGATTGTGCCGATGGTACGGCAGCCCCAACCAGATGGAGGACATCAACATGCTGGTGCGCCACGAAAGGGTCTTCGACGAGAGTGACAGCCTGACCTACGACTTCAAGGCCTACACGCCTTCGCTCATCATGATCAATCTCGGCACCAACGACTTCTCGCCTACGGCCATCCCGGAGGTTTGGCAGTATGTCGGCAACTACGGCAAACTTATCGCAAGTCTGCGCAGCAAATACGGCAGCGGGGTGCCCATCCTCTGCATCGAGCCCCACAGTTCGTCAGCCTATCTCCACACCGCCCTCCAGGCTTTACGCGAGGCCCTGGCAGGCGATCGGAATGTTCATTTCGCCCAACCCATGAACGGCATCGTCACCGAGGACCGCGACATGGGGGCCGACTGGCATCCCAACTATCAGGGACAGCGTAAAATCGCCTCCACCCTCATTCCGCAGATATCCGCCATCATGGGATGGAATCTGGAGGACAAGGTGATTAAATGAGAGTTGGAAGTTGAGAGTCTGGTTGATGAAAAGATTCGCTGTCCTCTGCCGGCTGATGGGCACCCTCTGTGCGATGCCAGCCTTCCTCCCCGCCACACTGGAGGCGCAGGAGCTGGAGGCCAAGATTACCTTCAATGTACAGCAACTCGAAGCATCCTATCGCGACCGCTTCGAGACGCTGCAGAACGACCTTACTGAACTCATCAGCAACCAGCAGTGGACCACGCTTCAGTTCGCCGTCACCGAGAAGATTACCTGCAACTTTGCCTTTGTCATTTCCTCGATGCCTGCCGACGATACCTACAAAGCCTCGCTCACCGTCCAAGCATCGCGTCCGGTCTACTATTCGTCCTACACCACACCGACGCTCAACTGGAAGGACAACCAGCTCACCTTCACCTACACCGAGGGACAGATGCTCAACTACAATGCCTACCAGCTTGACAACGAACTTGTTGCCGTCTGCGCCTACTATGTCTATCTCATACTGGGCCTCGACTTCGACAGTTTCTCTCCCCGTGGCGGTGAGACCTACCTTCAGACGTGCAGCAACATCGTGGCCACCATGCAGAGTTCCGAGAACCCCGGATGGAAAGCCTTCGACAACGACAACAACCGGCATGCCGTCATCACGGCTCTGCTGGCCGAGTCGCAGGCGCCGTTCCGCAACCTCTGGTACACCTACCACCGGCTGGGCCTCGATGCCATGTACCAGTCGATGGACAAGGGCCGCAACCAGATCACCTCATCCCTGCCTGTGCTGAAGGATATCCGTTCGGTGGATGCCAAGACACCGCTGCTTTCGCTTTTCATCAACTGCAAGCTCGACGAACTTGTCAACATCTATTCCGAAGCGCCCATGTCCGAGAAAAACTCCGTCTATGAGCAGCTTCGCGACTGTTACCCTACCTACAGCACCCAACTCTCCAAAATCAAGAAGGAATACAAAGAATAGGGTTAAACAAGGGTTAAGGATTCAAGGTTCAAGTCCAAGTTTCAGATAACGATGCTCAGAAATCTCACTATCGACAATTACGCACTCATCTCCCACCTCGAGATGCAGCTCTCGCCGGGTTTCACCGTCATGACGGGCGAAACGGGCGCGGGCAAATCCATCATCATGGGAGCTCTTTCGCTCATCCTGGGCGGACGTGCCGACTCCAAAACGGTGCGTTCCGGCACCGGGAAATGTGTTGTCGAGGCCGTCTTCGACATCACAGGCTATGACCTCTCGGCCTTCTTTGCCGCGAGTGACCTCGAATACGAGCCTTCCGCCACAATCATCCGCCGCGAAGTGACCGCTGCGGGCAAGAGCCGCGCCTTCATCAACGACACGCCCGTGCTGCTGCCTCAGCTCAAGAGTCTCGGCGAACGGCTCATCGACATCCATTCCCAGCACCAGAATCTGATGCTGGGCACCGATACCTTCCAGCAGGAAGTGATTGACGCCCTGGCGCACGACGATGCCGAACTGGGACGTTATCGTGAGAGCTACAAAGCTCTCACGGACGTACGCCGGCAGATAGCCGACCTCCGTGCCGAAGCTCAGCGCACAGCCCGCGAGGCCGATTACATGCGGTTCCAGTGGCAACAGCTGTCAGATGCTAAACTTGACGACGAGGAAGAACAGACCCGGCTCGAAGACGAACAGTCGCTGCTGTCACATGCCGAGGAAATCAAGTCGTCGCTCGCAGCCATATCCAACAGTCTGCAGAACGAAGATGCCAACATCGTGGCCGAAGTTACGGCTATGGCCCGCAATGCCAGGCGACTGGAATCGGTCTATCCCGCCATACACGAACTGGCCGAACGACTCGAAGCCGACGCCATCGACCTCGCCGATATCGCACGCGATGTGGAGAACCAGACCGACCGCATCAGTTTCGACCCGCAGCGCATGGAGGAAGTGGAATCCCGACTCGACCTCATCTACTCGCTCCAGAAGAAACACGGAGCGGACAGCGTAGCCGCCCTCATCGCCCTGCGCGATGACCTCGGGACCAGGCTGCAGCAGTTAGAGGGCAGTGATGCCCGCCTTGACGAACTGGCTGCCCGCGAAAAAGAACTGCTGACCGCAACGCGCCATAATGCCGAAGCCCTCTCCGCGGCCCGGCGCAAAGCCGCTTCGGCTTTCGAAAAAGACCTCATTGACAAGGTCGCCTACCTGGGGATGCCCAATGTCCGTTTCGAGGTTCAAATAGAATCGCTCGATGACTTCTCCCCCTCCGGTGCCGACAGCATCACATTCCTCTTCTCGGCCAATCGGCGGCAGCCCCTCCTCTCCATCGGCCAGGTGGCTTCCGGCGGCGAAATCTCGCGTCTCATGCTCTCCATCAAGGCTCTCATCGCCTCTGCCCGTATGCTGCCCACCATCGTCTTCGACGAAATAGACACGGGTGTCTCCGGCCCAACTGCCGACCGCATGGGTGAAGTGATGGCAGACATCGCCGACCACATTCAGGTCATCACCATTACCCACCTGCCCCAGGTCGCTTCGAAGGGCGATACTCATTATTATATATATAAGGAAGACGAGGCCGACGACACACAGACACACATCACGCGGCTCAGCGAAGAGGACCGTATTGCAGAAATCGCACGCCTCCTTTCCGGCTCTGCCCTTACGCCAGAGGCCATCGCCAACGCCAAGGCCCTGCTGGCAGCAATAAAATAGACCGGTTTCGTTAAGCCAGATGACCAATGTCAAGCTCGTTTGAGGATTGGCATGGCGAGAAAACGACCATGAAAATGAACGTTTTCGTTATGATATGCTAAATTGGAATATATCTGTCATTTGGCTGCAAAGGTACAACAAAATGTGAGAATCCGTAAAAGTGGTTGATTTATCAGTAAATCGTTTAGGTGAACTATCCGGAATTCGCCGTACCTTTGCACCATCAAATTAAAAGCAACAGAGAATTATGACAAAGATTGCATTAGGCACCTGGGC
>CAJOOX010000213.1 GCA_905236195.1 uncultured Bacteroidales bacterium | reverse complement strand
TCGGCGGGGCCGACTGGAGCACTAGCGGTGTGAGCGAACGCGGATTCAGCAACTCCCTCAACCTCCAGCACCGCTCGAACCGCATCGAGATAGCAGGTTATAACTACGACCGGATCTACAGAATTGCCGAGGACATGTGCCTCACCATGGGCCGCAACAGCCGCGTGGTTGATCTCACCATCGAGACGCCGGGACACGAGAACCAGGAGGACGAGTTCTTCATGCGCTACGACAAAGAGCGGATGGCACTCTACGGGTTCGACCTCCGAGCCGCCCACCGCGCTCTCAGGGAGATTCTCTCGGGCTACGACATCGAACGCTATAAAGACCATAATATGACGGCCGACATGTATCTCAAGTCCTCGGCCAAGGACAGGTTCGACCTCTGGCACCTTCGGAACGCCTACCTGAAGGTCAACGGCACGGACACAAGGATCTCCTCCTTCATGGACATAGAACGGCGGGAAGCCAAGAACTGCATCCCAAAGAAGAACCAGGAGTATGTACTGAGGGTGGCGTTCAACATCCTCGGCTCCTATACCTACGCCAGCCGCTATATCGGGAAAATCACCGAGGAGTACAATGCCCGGATGCCTGTAGGCTACCGATGCCTTAACACGTCCTACGACTACTATGAGGACACGGGCACGCAGTATTGGCTCATCCTGCTCATCGCCGTCATCATCTACTTCATCTGTGCCATCCTCTTTGAGTCGCTCCGGCTGCCTTTGGTGATTGTCGCACTTATCCCGGTGTCGTTCATCGGCACTTTCCTGACGTACTGGATTTATGGCGTGGAATTCGGCACGGGCGGATTCGCCTCGCTGGTGCTGCTGAGCGGCCTGACGGTGAACGGCGGCATTTACATCATCAACGAATACCGGCAGATGCTCTCTGCCTCCAGAAGCAGGCGACCCGACCGCGCTCTCCGGCTCTATGTCCGGGCTTACAACCATAAGATAACCGCTGTGCTGCTCACCATTCTTTCGACCGTGCTCGGCCTTATCCCGTTCTTCATCGACGGGCAGGACGAACCCTTCTGGTTCTCGTTCGCTGTGGGTTCCTCCGGCGGTCTGCTGTTCTCCATCCTCGCCATCATCTTCGTGATGCCGGCATTGATGAGGGAGACAGAATGACACCGATGACCTGTTATTTCGCCCGGAAAACCTGGCAAACTTGTCGGGAAGACACAAAAAAGTGTCAAAAGCGTCATGCAGATTGCGGCAACGTTTTGACAACTGCCAAAAGGTCGCGCCGTAACGGCGCAAAGAATTGGCAGTTTTGGAAACCCTCTCTCGTTTTTTATTAAATCATCCGCGTTATTTTTACTCACAACCGCTTCCCGTCATGCCTCAAACGGGAGGATAAGAGGGAGATTCAATCCGGGAAAGCACAGTAAATTTCATTTTTCTTTCGGAAAAATTGGTGGTTTCAGAAAAAATGTGTATCTTTGCAGCCGAAATTCAAATTTATGCAAAATATCAGAAACTTCTGCATCATCGCCCACATCGACCACGGCAAATCCACCCTGGCCGACCGCCTGTTGGAACAGACCAAGACAGTGGCCGAGCGCGAGATGCAGGCCCAAATACTTGACAACATGGACCTGG
Organism: uncultured Bacteroidales bacterium; assembly: GCA_905236195.1. GTDB lineage: Bacteria > Bacteroidota > Bacteroidia > Bacteroidales > UBA3663 > Liminaster. Next base: position 1,977 of record CAJOOX010000213.1, on the reverse strand, counting down.
AGCGTGAGCGCGGCATCACCATCAAGAGCCACGCCATCCAGATGGATTATCTACAGGACGGGCAGAAATATGTGCTGAACCTGATTGACACTCCCGGCCATGTGGACTTCAGCTACGAGGTTTCACGCTCAATCGCCGCGTGCGAGGGCGCACTGCTCATCGTCGACGGCACACAGGGCATTCAGGCCCAGACCATTTCCAACCTCTATATGGCCATCGAACACGACCTGGCCATCATTCCCGTCATCAACAAATGCGACCTCGAGAGCGCGATGCCCGAGATGGTGGAGGACGAAATCGTGGAGCTTCTGGGCTGCGACCGCGGGGAGATAATCCGCGCATCGGGCAAGACAGGTCTGGGTGTGGATGAAATACTGAGAGCCATCGTGGAACGCATTCCCGCCCCCAAGGGCGACCCGGAGGCCCCGCTCCAGGCCCTCATCTTCGACTCGGTGTTCAACAGCTACCGCGGTGTCATTGCCTACTACAAGGTTGTGAACGGTACGCTACGCAAAGGCGACAAGGTGGCCTTCGTAAATACCGGACGCCAATATGACGCCGACGAGGTGGGCATCCTGCGCATGGATTTTGAGCCCCGTGACACGGTGTCCTGCGGCGATGTGGGCTACATCTGTTCGGGCATCAAGACCTCGACCGAGGTCAAGGTGGGCGACACCATCACCCATCAGAAGAACCCGTGCAGCCACGCCATAGAGGGTTTCAAGGAAGTCAAGCCCATGGTCTTTGCGGGCATCTACCCCATCGTGACCGAGGACTTCGAGAACCTGCGTTCCTCGCTCGAGAAACTGCAGCTCAACGATGCCTCGCTCACCTTCACCCCCGAATCGTCGCTAGCCCTCGGCTTCGGATTCCGCTGCGGCTTCCTGGGGCTGCTCCACATGGAGATAGTACAGGAACGCCTGGACCGCGAATTCAACATGGAGGTCATCACCACGGTGCCCAACGTGAGCTACCATGTGTTCGACAAACACGGCACGATGACCGAGATTCACAACCCCTCGGGCATGCCCGACCCCACAATGATTGAGCACATCGAGGAACCCTACATCCGTGCCACCATCATCTCGGTGACGGATTTCATAGGCCCCATCATGAAACTGTGTCTCGACAAACGCGGCGTGCTTGTGAAACAGACCTATATCTCGGGCGGACGTGTGGAAATCCTGTTCGACCTGCCGCTGGGCGAAATCGTGATTGATTTCTACGACAAACTCAAGTCCATCTCGAAGGGCTATGCTTCGTTCGACTACTACATCCACGACTACCGTCCCTCCGACCTCGTGAAACTCGACATCCTCCTGAACGGCGAACCTGTTGATGCCCTCTCGACGCTCACCCACCGCGACAATGCGGTTCCCTTCGGCCGCAGGATGTGCGAGAAACTCAAGGACCTGATTCCCCGCCAGCAGTTCGATGTGGCCGTACAGGCCGCCATCGGTGCCAAAATCATTGCCCGCGAAACCATCAAACAGGTGCGCAAGGATGTGACGGCCAAGTGCTACGGCGGCGATGTGTCGCGTAAACGCAAACTGCTCGAAGCCCAGAAGCGCGGCAAGAAACGCATGAAACAGATCGGCCGCGTCGAAGTACCCCAGACCGCCTTCCTGGCCGTGCTCAAGCTCGACTGACAACAAAACAAATAACACCCCCTACATTTATGGATCAAGTTCAAATTCCGATTCTGCTGCTCGTGCCCTTTGTGGTCCAGCTGCTGTGCATCGCCATCCTGCCGCTCACGAAGGCCGAAGAATGGTGGGAGCATAACCTTCACAAACTCTACGTGTCGCTCATCCTGGGCGTTCCCGTCGGCATCTGGCTCTGTCTCAACGGCATGAGCCACGACCTGGAGCACCAGATGATCTATGACTACATCCCCTTCATCCTGCTCCTCATGGCGCTGTTCGTGACCACCGGCGGCATCCGCATCAAGGGCGACCTGAAGGCCACGCCTCTGAC
>CAJOOX010000212.1 GCA_905236195.1 uncultured Bacteroidales bacterium | reverse complement strand
CGCAAACCGGCTTTCGTATTCATTGAACCCAGCGTCGCTCCCCAGTTCCCCAAAAACTCAAAGGCAAAGATTACCATTCTTTGGTTTATTCTCGGTATGGTTGTATGTTGCTGTTGGGTCATCTTCGAAGACATAGTTCTTCATACTCTTCGCCAAAGCAAAACATTCCTTCGCCGCAGCGGCACTGTCACTGACTCCGGCGACGCATAATCCCATAATTGTTTTCCCGTCGTGTATTTCTGGATTTTTTCCATAATCACCGTACTCGTCTTTTTCGTTTTCGGCACCTTTATGGTCCGTAAAGATGAAAAGGGCGACTACGTATATCCCTATACACGCTACGCTCTCCTCCCGGCATTCATCTATGCGGTGCTGTTCGGTGTGCGCTGGGAATGGGCCACCGACTACCATCACTACACCGATGTCTTTAATATGGGCGATATCCTGCTCCATAACTTTGAGCCGCTCTATCAGTTGCTCGTCAATACGATGCATTTCCTGGGGTTACCTGCCTGGAGCTCTTTCATCGTATATGCTTTCATATTCATTTGGGGATTTTTGATGGTTATGCGGGACCATCGTGAAGTTATCTGGCTGGCACTGCCGCTTCTTTACTGCTATTCGCCGGGCATGGTGGGCAACCTTGTACGTTACTATACCGCCACGGGATTTCTCTATATGGCTATTCCTTACATTACCCGCAACAAATGGCTTCAGGCCTCTATTCTGATAGCTGTCGGTTTTTTCATCCACTACGGCATTGTACTCGTCATCCCTCTGTTCATTGCCCTCCGGTGGATTAATCCGTTCCGGTGGCGGTGGGCTAACGTTTGCCTGCTGCTGTTCACAATACTTCTCACACCCAAACGTCTGGGTTTGCTCTTCTACGGACTCTTACGCGGTGTCGATATGACTGTAGGACGCCTTGACCCACGCCTGTCTATCTATCTCCAACCCGATGTGCTCAAACACTTCTTTATCAATGGCATTACCGACGAATTCACCTACAGCCGTCTTTCCATCTTGTGCTTTCTCATAATGGCAATCGCCACTATCTGGTATGGCTTCCAGCTTGTCCAAGAGAATCCGGACAACCGTCCTCTTGTATATCTCTACCGACTCAGTGTCTTGGGTTTTATACTCTTTCTCCCCAGCTCAGCTTTGGAGCTGTTCATTCGTGTCTATGCCCCCTTTGGCCTGCTATCCGTCACCTTTGTAGCCTATGTACTTCACAATATGTGGCGACGCGAGAACTTTGCCCCCAATTGGCTGACTGCCGTTGTCTCTGTTACAACCCTATTCTATCTGACATCATACCTGCGAACCCTCGGTTCCATGTTTGACCTTTTATATATTTGGGAAAGATGAAAATACTGATTTGCAACAAATACTGGTACAACCGGGGCGGCGACTGCACCTATTCCATCGCCCTCGAAAAGATGCTGCGTGACCACGGCCATCAGACCGCCATATTTTCCATGCAGTATCCTGATAACTTCGATACACCCTGGTCCTCTTATTTCCCCTCCCGCGTGTCTTTCCGCAACGTCCGTCACCCCATGGATGCCGTCTCCCGGCCTTTCGGATGCGAGGAGGTCAAGGAAAGGTGGTCCAAGATACTCGAAGATTTCAGGCCTGACATCGTCCATCTCAACAATATCCACACCCAACTCTCTCCCGTTTTGGCTGTCATTGCCAAAGAGCGTGGCATCCGGGTCATCTGGACCCTTCACGACTACAAGCTCATCTGCCCCCGTTATGACTGCCGCTGCCGCGGACAGGAGAACTGTTCTGCCTGCATCGAACATCCCGGCGAGGTCATTTGGAACTGTTGTGTCAAGGACTCGTTCCTCCCCAGCCTTTTAGGCTATCTGGAACTCAAGAAGTGGAACCTCGGCTATATGAAACGCGTTACCGACATCTTCCTCTGTCCTTCTCAATTTATGCGCGACATGATGCACAAGGCCGGGATTCCCGACTCCCAGCTCGCCATGATTCACAATTTCCGCGACATCGCCGAACTGCCGCCCGTCAATACGCAGCCCCGCGAGGACTATCTTTTCTACGGCGGACGACTCACCGAGGAGAAAGGAATCCGCACCCTCTGCAAAGCGGTTCACTATCTGGGACTCCGGCTCAGGATTGCCGGCGACGGTGAACTCCTGGAAGAACTGCGCTCCAGATATGCATCCGACAAGATTCAGTTCTATGGACGTCTTCCCTACCATGAGGTTCTGCAGTTGGCGTCCCGGGCGGCTTTCTCCGTCGTGCCATCCGAATGGTACGAGAATAATCCCCTCTCCATCGTTGAGTCGCTCTGTATAGGCACTCCCGTCATCGGTGCCTACATCGGCGGTATCCCCGAGATGATTAACGACTCTAATGGTATGCTCTTCCGTTCGGGGGTACAGCATAGCCTCGAGACGGTTTTGAAAAAAGCAATGACCCAGACTTACGACTATGCAGCCATTGCACGTGAGGCACGGGTGCAGTTCGATGCCGGCCAATACTACAGGCAACTGATGAAAATCTATCAGCCCGACTAAGCATGAAGTATTCAGTCATAACGCCCGTCTGGAACCGGCAGGACTGTATTCTGCGATGTCTCGAAAGCGTCACCGCCCAGCTCTCCGCCGATTACGAAGTGGAACACATCGTTGTCGATGATGGTTCCACCGACTCCACATTGGCGTTATTGAAAGAATATGCTGCCGGACATCCTCACCTCAAGGTAATATCTTTTCCGGCCAACCGCGGCACTAATGCGGCACGCAATGCAGCTGTGGCTGCGGCTGCCGGCGATTACATCGTCCCCCTCGACAGCGACGACTGGTTCCGGCCGCAGGGACTTTCCGTCATTCATCATCTCGTTCTCTCCCGGCCGGGTTTCGGCATCTATATGCTGGCCTACGAGGAGATGCGGGAAATCTACGAACGTATCGGGCTCTCCGACGGAACCGTCATCACTTTTGCCGATAAACTTTCAGGACGTTACAATGCGGATTTCAATCATGTGATTCGCAGGGAAATCATGCAGCAGTATCCCTTCGACGAGGGTGTTCGCATCTACGAGTCGGTTTTCTACCTCCGTTTCTACCGCGAGGCAGGAAGGATGTACTTCTCGGCTCAGTATGCCCTGCAGCTGGAACGCAATCGCACCGACAGCGTTTCGCGCGAGATGCTGAGGTTCTCCAAACCCCGCATCCAACAGGCCCTCGATGCTGCACGCCTCCAGATCCGTTGGTTTGCCGATGATTACCGCGAGCTGGGTCTTCTTCCCCAAATGGAGGAATTCTACCGCCAAATGTACGACAATGCCCTTCTGCTCGGCGATTATCAGACTGCCGGTGAGGCACTCCCCCACTGCGGACAGGGCGGCGGACGGCGTATGGCAGGGGCTAGGATGTTCTACAGACTCCGTGCCGGAACGCTCTACCGCTGGCTCATCTATGCTTTCCTCCATATTAAATATAATATATTAGGCTCCAAACTGATTCAGAAATGAGAATCCTCCACGTGGTTTTCGGACTCGGAATGGGCGGCATCGAGACCATGCTCGTCAACATCGCCAATGCCCAGGCAGCCGTTCCAGAGACAGAGATTCACATCCTTATCGTCAACGATGTGGTTGATGCCACTCTGCGCGCCAGCCTGGATTCCCGGATTCTG
>CAJOOX010000211.1 GCA_905236195.1 uncultured Bacteroidales bacterium | reverse complement strand
TGCGCCCGCCATTGTCCCGCAGGAGCCATCAAGATGGTGCCCTCCGATCCCGACGATGTCAAGTCGGTCAAGATACCTTCGGTCGATGAGACCCGCTGCATCGGATGCGGCGCCTGCGAGCATCTCTGTCCTTCACGGCCCTTCTCCGCCATCTATGTGGAAGGCCATTCCGTTCATAAAATCCTGTAATCACTATGGAACCTATCAATCGCAGAGAATTTCTCAAGAAACTGGGCCTGGGCAGCGTGGCTATGGCCGGAACGGCAATGCTGGCAAGCTGCGGCGAGGAACAGAAGGCACAGCGTGCGCTGGGTACTACTTACTCCGAGCGCGAAGTGCCGACCGACAAGATGACCTATCGCACCAACCCCACCACCGGCGACAAGGTGTCGCTGCTGGGCTACGGCATGATGCGTCTGCCCCAGGACAAGGACGGCAACATCGACCAGGATCAGGTCAATAAACTCGTGGATTACGCACTGGCCCACGGTGTCAACTACTTCGACACGTCGCCGGCCTACTGCCGCGGTGTCTGCGAATCGGCTACAGGCATTGCCCTTTCGCGTCATCCCCGCGATTCCTATTACGTGGCAGCCAAACTTTCCAACTTCAATCCCAAACAGTATTCCCACGAGGAGTCAGTCAAGATGTACAGGAAGTCGTTCGAGTATCTCCGGGTGGATGTCATCGACTACTACCTGCTCCATTCCGTCGGCGGCGGAGGTATGAAGAACTTCTCCGAACGCTATCTCAACAACGGTATGCTCGATTTTCTGGTGGAGGAACGCGCCAAGGGACACATCCGTAACCTCGGCTTCTCCTATCACGGCGATGTGGAGGTCTTCGACTGGTGTCTGGCCAATCACGACAAATACCATTGGGACTTCGTGCAGATTCAGATGAACTACGTCGATTGGCGGCACGGCTACGAGCAGAACAAACGCAACCAGGACGCGCTTTATCTCTATACCGAACTCGAGAAACGCGGCATCCCTGCCGTCATCATGGAGCCTCTGCTTGGCGGCCGTCTCTCCAACCTGCCCACCCACGTCATCGAACGCCTCAAGGAACGCCGTCCCCAGGACAGCGCCGCCTCGTGGGCTTTCCGTTTCTGCGGACATTGGCCGGGTGTGCTGACGGCACTCAGCGGCATGACCTATATGGAACACCTTCAGGACAATATACGGACGTTCTCGCCCTGCGAACCCCTTTCTCAGGAGGAGCTCGATTTTCTGGAGGAGACGGCACAGCTCATTCTCCATTATCCCACCGTGCCCTGCAACGAGTGTCAGTACTGCATGCCCTGTCCCTACGGCATCGACATCCCCACCATTTTCCATTATTATAATAAATGTGTGAACGAGGGCAGTGTGCCCCGCAGCAACGAGGACCCCGAATACTTCCGGCTCCGCCGCAACTATCTCATCGGTTATGACCGTGCCCTGCCGAAGGTGCGTCAGGCCGACCATTGCGTGGGCTGCAACGCCTGCTCGCCCCATTGTCCGCAGAACATCCGCATCCCGCGCGAACTGCAGCGCATCGACCGTTTTGTTGAGAACCTGCGTCAGTTCAAGTTCTGAGCCCTGTATCCGCATCTATGAACCGGACTTCACACTTCCTTCTCGCCGCGCAGGTCAGCAAACTCGGCAAGTTCAAGTCGGTGCCCAACGGCAACTATAATCTCGATCTCTGCTATGCTGCCGACCGTCAGTTTGCGGCCCTGCAGCTCTTTCAGTTCAAGCAGCTCGACTACGAACCCGTCACCGACGTATTCTTCCTCGAGGGACAGGAGGCTGCCACCATTCTCTCCCTCTTCCTCTGATCGTTCAGGGAGTTATTACTAAAATCCAACCCCGGCCTGCATTCCGCAGACCGGGGCTTCTGTTATTTCCCGTTGGAGTTGATTTTCATTTCACTCCCCTTGCCCTTGGGAGAGGGGTAAGGGGGTGAGGCTTATCTTCACCGGTCCCATCAGTCCCGAGGGCAGCAGGGGAGACTCTGCCGTGAAGAACTTGAAGCAGCCCACCGTCTT
>CAJOOX010000210.1 GCA_905236195.1 uncultured Bacteroidales bacterium | reverse complement strand
GGCAAAAGGATGCCACAGAAAGCAAAAAGCAGCCGAAATAAAAGGGTCATCTGTGTATAAGTTAATTAAAACAGAATTTATAGAACATCCCTTTATTCTTCGGGTGGGAAGAGTTCGGGATTCCGGGCTTTCTGCTGTTCCTCGTAGCGGTCGTAGGCGTCCACAATCTTCTGGACGAGACGGTGACGCACGATGTCGCCGCGGTCGAACTCGATGGTGGCGATGCCCGGAATGTTGCGGAGGATGCGCTGGGCCTGTACGAGACCCGAGGTGACGTTGCGGGGCAGATCGACCTGCGACATGTCGCCCGTCACAATCATGCGGGCACCGAGACCCAAGCGGGTGAGGAACATCTTGATCTGGGGCGCTGTTGTGTTCTGTGCCTCATCGAGGATGATGATGGCGTCGGAGAGGGTACGGCCGCGCATGTAGGCCAGAGGTGCAATCTGGATGACGTTGGTCTCCAGCAGTTCCTTGAGTTTGGCTGCGGGAATCATGTCCTGCAGGGCATCATAGAGCGGCTGCAGATAGGGGTCGAGTTTGTCCTTCATCTCGCCGGGCAGGAAGCCCAGTTTCTCGCCGGCCTCCACAGCGGGGCGTGAGAGGATGATTTTGCGTATCTCCTTGTTCTTCAGGGCCCTCACGGCCAGGGCGATTGCCACATAGGTTTTGCCCGAACCGGCAGGACCAAGCGCAAAGACGAGGTCATTCTGCTGGAAGGCCTCCAGCAGGCGGCGCTGGTTGACCGTACGGGCCGAGATGGGTTTGCCGTTCACGCCGTAGATAATCAGCGAGTCGTGCTGCTTCTCCACAGGCCCCTCGCCGTTGTAGAAATCCAGGATGACCTCCTCGTTGAGTTTGTTGTAGTCGTTGCAGTAACGGACGAGTTTGTCGACAAAAGTCTCGAACACGGAGATGTCGTCCTCGTCGCCGTACACTTTGATGGCACGGCCACGGGCGGCAAAGCGCAGTTTGGGGTAGAGCGTCTTCAGCAGCAGGATGTTGCTGTTGTTCACGCCATAGAAGATGACAGGGTCGGCCTGCTCCAGGAGAATTACTTTCTCAATCATGCCGCGAAGATACGCATTTTTTTTGAAATCACCAAATTTTCGTCAGAAAAATTATCAAAAAACGGACCTCCTTGAGGGGAAGCCCGTTTTTAAATCGTAAATCTGAGAGAATTACTTGTTTTCGCAGCACTTGGCGCTGTCGGCCTTGCAGCAAGCCTTGAGGCTGTCGTTGCAAGCCTTGGCACTGTCGCAGCAAGCCTTGAGAGAATCGCAGCAAGCAGGAGCACAAGCGCAGGAGTCACAAGTGCAAGAATCGCAGGCACAAGCCTTTACATTGTCACAAGAGGTAGCAGCTACGGCTTCCTCTTTAGCTGCTTCGTTGGCAGCCTTGTTGCCGCCGCAGGAAGCGAAAGATACAGCCACGAGAACGGCTGCAAAAAGAACGAGTTTCTTCATTGTTTGTAAGTATTTTGTTTGATTTTCTGGGTGCAAAGATAAAGTTTTTGCAACCGATTGTGTCTCTTTTTCTGAGAAAAATGAGCTTTCGGGTGGATTTTTCGGACAAAAACTCCTGTTTTGCAAACTACACTTGTTATTTTAATAATGTTTAAAAGCAATAAAACCGGTAATCTTGCGTTTTCTATTTGTATGAAAATATTGAGAATCCTCCTGCTGGCGCTTGTCGCCTTTGCGAGTGCTGCACCTCTCTGCGCCCAGAAGCGTCAGAAAGTGCAGAACCTTCCCTATGTCGATCAGCGGCGGCTGCACTACGGATTCCTTGTGGGTGTGAACTTTTCCAATGTTAATTTTGTACACAAGGGTAACGATTGGTTTGCTTCTGTACCCAGTCTGTCGCCCTGTTTCGAGGTCGGACTTCTGGGCGATATGGCACTCAGTCAGCACGTCACCCTGCGTTCCACACCGACGCTCTATTTCATGCAGCGTGACATCACGTTCCGTAATGCTCTGTCGGGAAAGGAGACCGTCCAGGATCTCAAATCGACCTATATGGAATTGCCCGTCACGATGAAGGTGGCCACCCGCCGTCTTGTCAACTACCGTCCCTACATCGCCTTCGGTGTGTCGGCCTGGTACGACTGGACCCACGAGGAGGAGACTCCGGTGGTGTTTGGTCGTTTCGATGCCAGTTTCCACGTGGCGATGGGCTGCGATTTCTATCTGCCCTTCTTCAAGTTCTGTCCCGAGCTGAGGTTCAATTTCGGTCTGCTCGACATGATTGACCACGACCGCAAGGGGCTCAAGGATCCCGCCATGATGCAATATACCGATGCGATACGTTCGGCCCGCAACAACAGTGTGAGTCTCGTCTTCTATTTTGAATAAACAGCAAAACTCCTATGGAAAAAACTGAACTGAGAATTGTCTTCATGGGTACACCCGATTTTGCGGTACCCAGTCTCGATGCCCTCGTACAGGGCGGATATAATGTTGTGGGCGTAATCACGATGCCCGACAAACCGGCAGGCCGCGGTCACCATCTGCAGCCCTCGCCGGTCAAGGAGTATGCCGTTGCCCATAATATCCCCGTTCTCCAGCCCGAGAAACTCAAGGACCCCGACTTCATCGGGGCACTGCGGGAGTTGCGTGCCGACCTCCAGGTGGTAGTCGCTTTCCGCATGTTGCCCGAGGTTGTTTGGGGGATGCCCCGCTGCGGCACTTTCAACCTCCATGCGGCCCTGTTGCCGCAGTATCGCGGAGCCGCTCCCTTGAACTGGGCGGTCATCAACGGCGACACGAAGACGGGAGCCACGACTTTCTTTCTTGACAAGGACATCGACACGGGACGTATCATCCTCAAGGACGAACTCCCCATCGGTCCGGACGATACGGTAGGCGATGTTCACGACCGTCTGATGGTGCAGGGCGCTGCGCTCGTTGCCCGAACGGTCGATCTGGTCCTTGCTGCCGACGGCGACATCACCCGCATCCCCACCATCGATCAGGAAGCCCTCATTGCCGACCTTCAGGCGCAGGCTGCCCTCGAGGGCCGCAGTTTCGAACTGCGTCCCGCTCCCAAGATTTTCCGCGAGACCTGCGAGATAGACTGGAACCGTCCAGCCTGGCAGATCCGCGACTTCGTGCGCGGTCTCTCTCCCTATCCGGCCGCCTGGTTCAACCTCAGCCTCTCGTCCGGCGAGTCTGTTGTCGCCAAAGTCTTCCGCGTCACGGTAGGCGACCCCGCATCCGACGCTCCCGGCACCTTGGATTCCGATGGACGGACCTGTCTTCGCATCGCTGCCGCCGACCGCTGGGTACAGATTGAGGAAATCCAATTGCCGGGCAAGAAACGCATGCCCGTCAAGGCCCTGCTCAACGGGTTCCGCCTGTAATTTCCGAAAAAAGCTGATTTTTTTCTCCGTATTTGCAACAATCCTGCCACTTTCTCCGTCTATACCATAGAAACATTTATAAAATTCTACGAAAATGAAGACAAAATCTTTCTTTCTGGCAGCCCTCATCGGCTGCATGAGTGTGGCACCCCTGCGTGCGGAGAATAACCCCGGCGATTCCTTCCGGAACACTGATGTCCTGCCCGACAGCACCGTTGAGCAGATAGTCTCCACCCTCAATCAGTTCGACGGCATCGAGGGTCTTGTTGATTCGTCTGCTGTTGCCATCATTACGAATGCCAAGCCCTATTCCCTCAAGGACCTTGAGCGGTTTATCCTCCGTGTACGTCCCAAGTCGGATGCAGACAAGGCAATGGAACATGAGAATCATATCTGGTCTGTATTCCAGCCTATCATCATCGTGGCATTGGTTATCGCCTTGCCGCTCGTTGCCATGTTCGTCTTCCTCGGCTACCGCCAGCGTCGTAGAAAGGACGAGGAGCAGATGCGACAGGAGACCCTCCGCGAAATGGCCAAGTCGGGAGTGACGGTCACACCCGAAGTCATTGCCGCAGTCTATGGCAAAACTACAAGACGGGTTATGGTTAAGCCTGCGGCCACGGGAACAGCCGAAGTCTCCAGTGTTGCCGAGAAATCTGACGCTGAAGCCGCCACTGTCTATGTGGACGATCCGAACGAGGTGAAACGTATGACCGAGAAGTCTCTGAAAAGCCTTCTGTTCGGTACAGGGTTCTGTTTTATAACTTTTTTCGCAAGTTTTACAGAACATAAAATATGGGCATGGGTGTTCCTTATTCCCGGGTTCGCTCTGATTGCCCAAGGAGGCTCCTATCTCCTCACCAGGCTGCTCACCAAGGAGTCGGAATCCAAGGCGAAGTAAACGGCCCGAATGGAAGAAAAACTGCTGATAGCAAAAGTCCTTCTCCTGAACGATGAGAAGGCTTTTGCTCAGTTGGTGGAGCGTTATCAGCGGCCCGTCCGGGGTTTCTTCCTGACCCAGACAGGCGACCCTGCGCTGAGCGACGACCTCGCGCAGGAAACCTTTATCCGCGTCTGGGAGCGGTTGGGGAGTTTCCGGCAGCTGTCCGGGTTCTCGACGTGGCTCTACAGGATTGCCTACAACCTGTGGTATGACGAGGTCAGGAGCCGCCGGCCCATGCTGTCGTTGGATGATGCCGAAGGGCCTCCTCTCGAAGCCGAGATTTCGCTGCAGGCCGGACAGCGGGACGAGAACTGTGAACGGGAACGGGCACGATGGGTGAGACAGGCCGTAGCCCGTATGGACGAACCCGAACGCACCTGCATCGTCCTTTTCTATCTGCAGGAACAATCCACGCGGGCCATTGCCCGCATTATGGATATGCCCGAAGGCACCGTCCGTTCACATCTGTCGCGCGGACGCGCAAAACTCAAGGCCATTCTCGAAAATAACGTACCCCGATGAAAGAATACTTCGATAAAGAATTGGGCACTCTCCTGCGCGAGAGTTATCCCCAGCCGGAGCACGATGCCGCCTTCACGCGGCGGGTCCTCCGATCGTTGCCCGCACGGAAGAGTCTCCTCATCCGTGTGCTTGAATTTGTGGCCTCGCCCTGGTTCCTGTGGCTCGTCATTGTGGCTCTCTGCATCGTCTTCCGCAGCCGGATTATGGAATCTGCGGCCATCTGTGTCCGTTCCATCAGTTCGGCGACTCTGCCCGACAGCGACACCCTTTCCATGATGATTGTCTCCTTTACCCTCTTCGCCTTTATGCTTGTGACCCTCTGGCGCGAAGCCGAAGAATAAATTTTAAACATCACAATTTTAAGCATCACAATTATGAACATCTATGAAGAAGCGAGCCGCTGCCTGCTTTGTCAGGATGCGCCTTGCACCCGGGCCTGTCCAACAGGCGATCCTGCACGCGCCATCCGCGCCATCCGTTTTGACAACCACAAACCTGCTCTCCGTTGGGTAAAGGACTGCAGCGATGCCGACCTGGAGGCCGCCGAAAGAGCTTGCATCCACTACAACTGGCCCATCCGCATCCGCGAGATGCTGCGGTCGGTTTCCCCCGACGATGCAGGGACGGACGCATATCCGTCGCTCGATATCGACTTCTGCGGCATTCATTGCGAGAACCCCTTCTTCCTGGCATCGTCGGCCGTATGCACCAACTACGAGATGGTGGCACGCGCTTTTGAGGCCGGATGGGCGGGTGTGTTCTACAAAACCATATGCATGCAGGAAATCCGGGAGGTATCGCCCCGTTTCGATGCCCTGCACGACAACGGTATCCACGGAGACTTTTTTGGTTTCCGCAATATGGAACAGCTCTCTGAGAATCCCGTCGAGATGGACTTCGACATTCTGCGTCGCCTCAAACAGAACTATCCTTCCAAGGTCGTCATCGCATCCATCATGGGACAGACCGAGGAGCAGTGGATTGAACTTGCCCAAATGGCTGAAGCCGCAGGCTGTGATGCGGTCGAACTGAATTTCTCGTGTCCCCAGATGCGGCTCACGGGTATGGGCAGCGATGTGGGACAGAATCCCGAGCTGGTATTGTTCTATACCGCCTATGTCAAACGTACCGTCTCCATTCCCGTCATTCCCAAAATGACTCCCAACATCACGCAGATCAACGAACCGGCGATGGCGGCCTACTTTGCCAACGCCGATGCCATCTCAGCCATCAACACCATCAAGAGTGTGACGATGGGCAGCGACGGCGAGGTCAGCGGCTACAAGACTATATCGGGCCTCTCGGGAAGGGCTGTCAAACCCATTGCCCTCCGTCACATCCTGGATATGGCGCAGAACCCCGTTCTAAACAGTTCGCACGGCAAGACCGGAACGGGGGCCAAACGGATGGAACTCAGCGGCATCGGCGGCATTGAGACTTGGCGCGACGCCCTGGAGTTTATCCAGCTGGGCTGCAACAATGTGCAGGTATGTACGGCCGTCATGCAGTACGGTTATCGCATCATCGACGACCTCGTGCTGGGTCTGCAGCGCTATATGGCCAAACGCGGCATCTCCCGTCTGTCCGACCTTGTGGGAGAGGAACTGCCTAACTTCGTGAAACCCTCCGACCTCGACCGCGAGACCATTGTCTATCCCCGGGTGGACCGCGGAAAATGCATCGGATGCGGACGCTGTTACGTCTCATGCACGGACGGTGGTCATCAGGCCATCACCTTCGAGGCCGAAAACCGTCAGCCCCGCATTGTCGGAACCAAATGTGTAGGCTGTCACCTTTGCCGTCTGGTGTGCCCCACAGGCGCTCTCGTCCCCACCAAACGGATTGCCAAGAAAAGGTAACCCTATGGGTCTATCGATGCCCGATAGAGGCACAAAAAGTTTTCCTCGGGTCCATCGATGATCGATAGAGGCACAAAAAGTTTTCCACGGGTCTATCGATGATCGAT
>CAJOOX010000209.1 GCA_905236195.1 uncultured Bacteroidales bacterium | reverse complement strand
GCCGGACTGAAATTCGCAACCACCTTGACGAGCACTTTCAGGCCGGATTGGAGTGTCTGTCCGGTAGCCCGTTCGAAGGACTCCTGGATAAACCCGAAACTGCGGGCCCAGATGATGCCCTTGCATTGGGCCAGGAGCTGTCCTGTCGATGCTTCTTTTTCGACGAATGTGAGGTAGCAGTGGCCGTTGGCATTACGCCTGACCTCCGACACTTCGGCACGCAGCCACACGGCATCCGGCACCGACGAGGCTACAGCCTCGGCGATGCGGTTCATGAGGGCAGTCAGTGTGAGGGATTCGTTCACGGCAGAGAGTGGGGGGTCAGAGTGCTTTGAGGGCGTGGATGGTCTCGATGGGGTCGTCTGACCGGAAGATGGTATGCCCGGCCACTAGGATGTCGGCACCGGCCTCCTTGAGCTGTGCGCCCGTTTCGAGGTTGACACCGCCGTCGCATTCTATCAGTGCCTTCGAGCCCGTCTGGCTTATCATCGATTTCAGACGGCGTACTTTGTCCAGCATCGAGGGAATGAACGTCTGTCCGCCAAAGCCGGGATTGACGGTCATGATGAGCACCATATCGATGTCGCAGATAACCTCCTCCAACATCATCACGGGCGTGCCGGGATTGATGGCAACACCGGCCTGCATGCCGGCCTCGTGGATTTGCTGAACGGTTCGGTGGAGGTTGTGACAGGCTTCCTGATGAACGGTCATGATACGGGCACCGTACGATGCCACGCGCTCAATCCAGCGTTCGGGCTGAACCACCATCATGTGTACATCCATGGGTTTGCGAACCACATTTTGGAGCGATGCCATCACCGGGAAACCGAAGGAGATGTTGGGCACGAACGAGCCGTCCATCACATCGAAATGCAGCAGGTCGGCCTCGCTGTCGTTGAGCATCTGGATTTCGCGTTCCAGATGGGCAAAATTGGCCGATAGGAAGGAAGGGGCAATCTGGATCATTTCACTATTTGATTATTTCACTGTTTCTCTATTTCACGATTGTAATTACCTGTGTATCATTGGGCTCCATCCCTTGTAGGGGAGGGGCGGGAAGAGGCTCTCCACATCAGCCAGCAGCCGGCAAGGATGAAGGGGATGGAGAGAAGCTGGCCCATGTTGAGCAGCATGTCAGCCTCAAAAGCCTCCTGGTCATTCTTGACAAATTCAATCAGAAAACGTGAGAGGAAAATGCAGACAAGGAATAGTCCGAAGAGCAGACCCGTGCGGCGGGGCGCCTGGGTGCGGCAGTAGAGCCACATCAGTACTGCAAAGGTGAGCAGATAGGCCAGACCTTCGTACAACTGGGTGGGATGTGACGGGGCCGTGAAGATAGGGTCTGCACCCCGTTCGCTCCATGCCGACACATTTTCGATGAAGCGGAAACCCCAGGGCAGGTCGGTCTCATGACCGTAAATCTCATGGTTGAACAGGTTGCCCATGCGGATGAGGAAGGCAACGGGAGCCACCGCAATACAGAGGCGGTCGAGTACCCACAGAAACGGCAGTTTGTCCCTGCGGGAATAAATCCACACACAGGTGATGACACCGATGGTGCCGCCGTGCGAGGCGAGGCCGCCTTTCCAGGTTTTGAAGATTTCAATGGGGTTGGCAAGGTAATAGTCGGGGTCGTAGAACAGACAGTGACCCAGACGGGCACCCACAAGCGTGCCCACAAAGCACCATAGGAAAAGGCTTGCAACACGGTCGGGGTTGAGACCCTCGCGGGCATAGATGCGCTCCATGATCCTTCCGCCGAGCATAAAACCGACGATGAACATCAGGGCGTACCAGCGCAGCTGGACAGGTCCCCAGGTGAAAAGGACAGGATCGGCTGTCCATGTGATGGCATCCAAAAGCATAGCTTATCTGGAAATTGACATTTGAAATGTTTAAAATACGGGCACAAAGATAGGGAATTTTTGGAGAAAAACAAAATAAATCGGAAAAAATTTGTTTTTTTCGGAAATGTTACCTAAATTTGCGGCGCAATTATAACTTTACCCCCCATGTTTATTATGGAAAAGAAGATTATCGTCAGCCTGGGCCGCCAGTACGGAAGTGGCGGACGCGAACTGGGCAGGAAGGTGGCCGATGAGCTGGGCATCGCCTATTATGACCGCGAAATCATGCAGGAGGTCGCCAAAAAGAGCGGCATGGCCGTTGACTATCTAGAGTCGAACGACGAACAGGCCCCCGGATTCTTCGACTATGCAACGATAGGACGATTCGGTCTGCCCCACCTGTTCGGGTCGTCGCAGAATTTTGTCATGCTGAGCGATGCCATCAAGAACATTGCATGCAAGGAATCGTGTCTCATTGTGGGACGTACTGCCGACTAC
This sequence comes from uncultured Bacteroidales bacterium, assembly GCA_905236195.1. Taxonomy (GTDB): domain Bacteria; phylum Bacteroidota; class Bacteroidia; order Bacteroidales; family UBA3663; genus Liminaster. The sequence continues at coordinate 1,160 of CAJOOX010000209.1, read as the reverse complement.
ATTCTGCGCGAAGATCCCAGCCTTATCAAAATCTTCGTGCATGCTTCGCGCCGCTACCGTATCCTGCGAGTGTCGCGCCGTTTGAATGTCGAACCCGAGGAGGCCGACAGCCTCATCACGCGTTATGACAAGGAGCGTGCGCGTTTCTACGACTTCTTCACCGACAAGACGTGGGGACAGGCCGACTCCTATGACCTCTGCGTTGATGTCTCTAAACTCGGAATGGAGGATGCCTGCCGGTTGGTAATAGACTATATTAAAATGAGATACGAAAAATTCAAATGAGAATGACTTATCTTACCATTACGCTCGCCGCCCTGCTCGTGGTGGTGAGCGCACTGCTCTTCCAGAGCTGCAAACGGGTAATCAACGAACCCGCTGTGAACGAATGTATCATGACCCGTGTGTCGGTGCGCGCATATACCGCGGATAAGGTCTCCGAGACCCAGATTGAGAAAATGCTCCGTGCCGGAATGGCTGCACCCTCGGCGGTCAACAAACAGCCCTGGCACTTCATCGTAGTGACCGAACAGGTACAGCTGGATGCGTTGGCCGAGGTGACCCCGAATGCCAAGATGGCTGCTTCAGCCCCGTTGGCCATAGTGGTGTGCGGAGATATGTCCAAAACCCTCGAGGGCGAGGCCCGCGATTTCTGGATTCAGGACTGCAGCGCCGCCACTCAGAACATCCTGCTCGAAGCCCATGCCCTCGGTCTCGGTGCCGTCTGGACCGGAACCTGGCCCGCTCTCGAACGGTGTGCCGCAGTCGCCCAGGTGCTCGATATCCCCGAGGGTATCGTCCCCTTCGCAACCATCGTCATCGGCCATCCCGCCGGCGAGAACAAGCCCAAGGACAAATGGAACCCCCGCAATGTTTCCTGGGAGAAATACGGAGTGCTGAAATAAACAACAATAAATAGCACACAAAACATAGTATTAGGCAAACTTGAATCTTTGCCCGCGCTTAGCCTGTTACCCATTCGAAGAGCTTCGTAGCGGTGGAGAAGTTGACACCTATTCTAAATAATGTGCGCTTGTCGCCCTCGAAGGGACGGGCATAACCCTTGTCCTCAATCTGTTGCAAGGCCTCAGTCTGTCCCTGCGACCATACCTTTATATAAAGAGAGGTTTCCAAGCGGCACGGCAGCCCCGAGGGGCGAG
>CAJOOX010000208.1 GCA_905236195.1 uncultured Bacteroidales bacterium | reverse complement strand
AGGATGCCACAGAAAGCAAAAAGCAGCCGAAATAAAAGGGTCTTCTGTGTATAAGTTAATTAAAACAGAATTTATAGAACATCCCTATAGATTATTTCCTCCGGAGGAGGACGTAGAGAACGACGGGGACGCCGAAGACGGGGGTAAGGGCATTGATGGGCAGCAGGCGTCCTTCGGCGGGAAGTGTGCTCAGCAGCAGACAAAGTGATGTGAGAATCGCTCCGAGCAACGCCGTGGCAGGCAACAGCTGCCTGTGGTCGTCGCTGCGGAAGGCAAGCCGGGCAAGATGCGGAACGCTGAGCCCCACGAACGAGATGGGACCGCAGTAGGCTGTTGTGACTGCTGCCAGGATACCGGTCGAAAGCAATACCAGAAAACGCGTACGCGATGGCGAGATGCCCAGACTGCGGGCGTAGTCGGTTCCCAGCAGCCAGCCGTTGAGCGGTTTGATGAGCAGGATGGTCAGCGCCAGTCCCATCAATATCACACCGCAGTAAAAACCGAGGTTTTCCGAACCGACACCTCCGAAATTACCCATTCCCCAAATCATGTAACTCTGCACTCCGTCGGCCGTGGCGTAGTAGTTGAGCAGGGTGATTATGGCCGAAACCAGATAGGAGAGGAGCACGCCGATAATCAGGAGCGTGAGTGCCTGTCGGATCCACCTCGAAAGCACAAGCAGCAGCAACAGTACAGCCATCGCTCCGACCAGCGCCGAGAGGGTCAGCGCGGCCGGCGATATCACACCCATCAGCATGACGACGGCCACAGCAAGGTTGGCGCCCGAGGTTATGCCAAGGATGGAGGGGCCCGCCAGCGGATTCCGGAAATAGCTTTGCAGGACCAGGCCGCACTCACTCAGCGCGGCCCCCGTCAGAGCCGCAACCACGGCAGCGGGGATGCGGCTGTGGAGCAGAATGTAGCGATGCGCTTCGCTGATGGAACCAGTGCCTGTTACGGCCGCCCATACTTCACGCACGCTGATGGCGGCAGAACCGCTGAGAATGTTGGCGATGACAAGGACAAGCAGCAGACTGCACAATAGCAGATATTTTTTCATAAGGGCTTGAAATAGCGGAGTCCGGTGTCACAGGCAAGACTGTCGCCGGGAGCTGCGATTTGACGCAGGGAAGCCAGCAGCAGGTCCGGGCGGAAGGGTGTCTCGTCAAAATAGGGCGATGTGGCGGTATTGCATCCCCAGAGTTTCCCTTCACGCACAACCTTCAGTGAACCGAAAGCAGGAGAGAGGGCCTTGAGGTCGGCAACCTCCCAGTCGTGTTCGGTATTGTAATATTTGAACAGCCATACATCGGCGTCCCAGCCGTCGTCGAGTACTATCTCGGGCGACAGCGACAGCGAACCTGCGTGCCGGTCGGCAGCCCAGGGGTAACAGAATCCTGCATCCTGATACAGACGGCCCATGGTGGAACGTCCGCCGGGCACGTACCACGTCGCGGATGTAGGCAGGTCAACCAGCAGCACGGGCTTCTGTGCCGTGTCGGATTCCGTTCGCCGCACCAGTTCCTGATAATTGGTTTTGACTACTTCGAACAGGGAATCCGCTTCGGCAGCCCGCCCTGTCAGCCGGCCGTAGAATTTCATCCACTCTGCACGGGCCAGCGGCGTGTTCTCCATATAGTCGGCACAGAAAACCACGGGGATGCGAAGTCGGGTGAGCTGGCCCAGGCCCGCATTCTCAAAGGGTGATATCCAAATGGCATCGCTCCGCCCTGACAGGATAATCTCGATGTTTGGGGCAATGGCGGTTCCGGCATCCAGATACGTTCCGGAAGCCAGTCGTTCCCGAATGGAAGAGAGTTGCGTATAGTCCGCATCGCAGATCACGGCAATCCGGTCCAGGGCATCCAGTTCTTGCAGCAGGTAGCAATGACAGGACGCACAGAGGGTGTTGCGCGTCAGCGGGGTGCGTATGGTCTGGAAGGTGCCGTATTGTGCGGCAAGGGCTGCGGCATCTGTTTCTGTGAATTCTGAATCGCCGGCTGCCACCAGCAGGTATTGCATCAGCACCCGAGAGGTATCCCACGGGTTGATGATGCGACACAGGGTGCCGTGCTCTGTGTCCTGCATCTCCAGCAGGGAGGCGAACTCGATGCCTGAGGATGCAAGACGGCTTTCCGGTTGCTGTGTCTTACAGGCCGCAACCAGCAACAGAAGCAGGGCAATGAGGCCGAAACATCTCATTCGGCAAATGCGATTTTCGAGAGGAATACACCGCCGGCATCGGCGATACGCTCGGTGAGTTTGCCGTTTTTGTCGAATATAAGCAGCGACGAGTTGAGCACAGCTCCCGAGGCGGCGAAGTTGGCGATGCCGACATAGTAGCGGCCGTCATGCTGCTGAACCATATAGACGGGAGCGGAGCTGAGGTCGGTCTGGAAGGGAACGGTTTCGCTCACGCTGCTCACCTTGCCGTCGTCGGTATAGCGGAGGAAGGTGTTGGTGTAGGCGTAGGGCGTCACGTAGTAATTGACGCTCTGGTTCATCATCAGGAGCGCGTCGTCGGTGGGATAAAGGTTGGTGGCGAGGGTGACGGAGTCAATCTGGTTGACTGTGACGGGATAACGGAGTCTCCAGACCTTGGTGACGGCATTCCAGTAGGCATCGTAGGATGTGGTGGTGAAGAAGAAGTCGCCGTTGTAAGCGACAAGTCGTGTCGGATTGACTTCACATTCCACCTCGCTGACGGTGCCAGTCGCCAGATTGATGACACCGAGCGAGTGGCCGAGGCCCATGCCGGTATAGTCGGAATTGGTGACCACGACCCATCCCGCGGCTGCGGCGATGTCCTCGAGATATGCGCCGACCTCATAGGTTGCCTTGACAGCGAGGGATGCCGTGTCGAGACGCAGCACTTTGCCGTCGTAAGTAGAGAGGAAGATGTCGCCGTTCACCTCAACCATGGAGCGCGGTCCGTTGGTGAAGGCATCATAGCGTGTCAGCTCCCTGCCGTCGCGGTCGAGTTTGGCGATGTATTTGGAGTTCGTCACGCTGACAAACACACGGCCGGCCTCAGAGAAGAGGATGTCCTGGGCCTGGTCGCCCAGATTCTGTCCGTTGTTCTTGAGATAGAAATCCGGACTCAGATAACTCTCCCCGCCGCGCAGGTACATGGCGGTGACGGATGCGTTGTTGGCGCCGTAGCTGCCCTGGTTGAGCATATAGCCGTAGGGCATGACGGCGTAGTTGACGGGTTCGACGGGGAACTTGAAATCGTCCCCCTCACAGCTTGTGAGCACAATGCCTGCAATGGCAAGCATGGAAATGTTGATGTTTTTTTTCATTGTTTTTTAAAAATTTTATTGTCGGAATATCGAAATATCGGAATATCGAGATATCGAATGGCGCCTGTTTTTTT